>JAGWVG010000005.1 GCA_018970965.1 Alphaproteobacteria bacterium
AATATGCATCTAGCGCGTGATTTGGATCATCTCATCATTATGATGCACAAATTGCCCGGGCTCTTTCGCCCCAGTCACCGCATGGATTGCCTGTGCCACGCGCAGCGCCGGGGTAGACCGATAGCGCGACAGCACTTGCGGCGTCAGCACGTCAGTAATTGGGCTCAACGCCATTGCCACGCGCTCTCCAAGACGCACGCGCCCATCCCGATGGCCGCGCAGCAAGCCGGGCCGAAATATATCCAAGCGTTCAAAGCCAATATTCGCCACGCTGGCTTCCGCCTTGCCCTTGGTGGCTAAATAAAAATTGCGCGATGCCGCATGTGCGCCAACCGACGACACCATCAAAAATTGTCGCGTTCCAGCCCCACAGGCAGCGCGGGCAAAGGCCAAGAGCAGATCATGATCCACTGCGAAAAATGCCTCTTGCGAGCCAGCATCGCGAATTGTGGTGCCCAATGTTGCGCATGCAACATCAAAGCCGCCCTCCATCAATTGCGGCCATTGCTCTGCCGGGCCAATCCGTTCTTCCAGCTTGGGATGTGCCACACCAACGGCGCGACGCCCCACCGAGACAATCGCCTCAACATGCGGAGAAGCGCAAAGTATTTGAAGGAGATGACGCCCAACAAGGCCCGTCGCTCCGGCTAGGATAATACGCAAAAGCATTCCCCCAAATGCAACGCTATGGGGAATGCTAGCAGTTCAGGCGCATATAGCAATGCAACACATTGGCAGCCCCGCCGGTGCCGGGATTAGAAGCTGTCGGGCAAATCCACCGGGCCAATTAGCTCGCGATGGCGGGAAATGGCGTAACGATCGGTCATACCCGCAATAAAATCCGCAATATGCCGGTCGAGCGCGGGCTGATCTGCCGGTGCCTCACTGCGCCAATCCTCAGGCAAAAGCCGGCGATCAGCGTGATATGCCGCGAACAGCCCTGAAACCACAGAGCGACACGTGGCCGCAATCTCAAGCTGGCGGGGGTGGTGATACATATTGGCGTACATAAACCGCTTTAACTCGGCCTCGCCCTGCGCCATCGCGCCGGAAAAGCCAACCAAAGCAATCGGCGCCTGCCGCACATCTTCTTCGCTTTCAATGCCATGCTGGGCAATGCGACGCTGGGTTTCAGCAATGACGTCGTTCACCATCGCGCCAATTTGACTGCGGACAATTTCTGCTGCCAACAACCGCCGATCTGTGCCGGGAAAGCGATCTCGCACCTGTGGCCAAGCATCTCGCACGAGAGGCGCGGCCATCACCTGATCAAAATCAAGCAATCCGGCCCGCAAACCATCATCAATATCGTGATTGTCATAGGCAATATCATCTGCGATCGCCGCAACCTGCGCTTCCAGTGAGGCGCGCTTGGCCAAATCTAGTGGAAAACCTGCATCCACCTCTGCCATAGCCCAACCGGGCGCGTAAACCGGCCCATTATGCTTGGCGAGGCCTTCTAATGCCTCCCAACTCAGGTTGAGGCCCGGCCAGCTCGGATAGACTTTCTCAAGCCGCGTTAAAATCCGCAGGCTATGGCCATTATGATCGAAGCCACCGGACTCGGCCATCGCCTGTTCCAGCCCGGCCTCACCGGCATGACCAAAGGGCGGATGGCCGATATCATGCGCCAGACACAGCGCCTCGGTTAAATCTTCGTCCAAGCCCAGCGCCCGGGCAATGGTCCGGCCAATTTGAGCCACCTCGATGCTGTGGGTCAGCCGAACGCGAAAATGATCGCCGTCAGGTGCAACAAAAACCTGGGTTTTATGGCGTAGTCGGCGAAACGCGATGGAGTGGACAATACGATCTCGATCACGCTGAAACTCACTGCGCGGGCCCCGCACCCCCGCGCCGCTCTCTATATATTGGCGGCCCCGACTGCGCGCCGGATTACAGGCAAACGCAGCGCGGTTCATCGTCAATTATCAACCCGCTCAATTTCCTGACCGGCCTCAGAATTGAAGACCATCGCCTTGACGCCCTCTTTCGCCAAATCCTGCACCAATGCCCGCGCTGCTTTGCTCGATTTTACCGGGCCCACCAGCAGTCGGTTGGTTTGGAGGTAAGAGACAGACCAAGGCTTTTGATCGCCCAGAGCTTTTGGTGCTTGCGATTTCAGGCTGCGCCACGTGCCGGGCAGACCCGCTGTGTTGCGTCCCGTTGCAATTTGCACCCAGAGCCGAGCCGGATTGCGCCGCGCTTTTGCAGCTTCTTCCGCGGCTTTGCGCTCTTGCTCAGCCTTTTCAGCGCGCGCCTTTTCTTCTGCTGCCGCCTTTTTCTGCGCGGCCAGACGCAGGGCCTTTAGCTTTGCCGCATCAGGAAGCGCGACAGGGGCGCTTTCGGCCTCGAGTTCAAGTGTGTTGACAATTTGGCCCAGCGACAAGCGCGGCGCCGGGGCAGCCGCGGCCGCTGCAGGCTGCGTCTGCACCGCAACCTCAACGGGTGCTGGGGACGATGCCGGCATTTCCGTTAACGATGGCGGGGCTGGCTCTGCGCCAGCTTGGCTCTCGTCCGTTGCCAATAGGGGCTCAGCAGGCGGCCCGGAAACAGATGCTGAGGCGACAGTCGATCCAGCTGCAGAGGATACTGAAGGCGCGGCAACCACTTCGGCAGGGCGATCCACTACGCTTGCATACACGGTGCCGGTCCCCGCCTCAGGCAAAGGCATGGGCGTCGCTGTCGAGGCGGGCAAGCTTGCCGATTGCACCACAGGCATGGCCGACTTTACGGGCACTGTAGGCGGCGGAGGCGCGGCGACACCTGAGACTGCGCTTGGGGTTGGCCCCTGCGAGGCGGCGGGGCCAGAGACGGCAATGCGGCCAGCCGAAGCCGGCGCTGCGCTTGTCCGGGCCGGGGCTGGCGGCACTTCAAAACGCGCAGCTGGTTGCTGTGCCGCAGACGCAGGCGCAGATGCAGCGGGAGACGGGGAAGGCGCTTCCGCGAGCGTCGCGATGCCGCCTCGGGGTGCGTCTGCCGCAGGCAGAGCCGCTGCCATGCCGGATGTGCTCATCGACGCTGCTGCACGCCCGCGCGCAGCCAAAGTCGCCAATTGTGGGTCACGCGCAGTGCGGCCGGCGCGGCGGGAGTCATTCGATCCCGCATCTCCATTTGCAGCAGGCCCGCGCCGATCTGTCTCGCTGACAGCCAGCTTCACCGCTGTGCCGGCATCCAGCGGACGAAAGCTCTCTTCGACCGCCAGCTCGGGCGTATTGCTGCCACTTGCCGGCAATGTTCCGAAATGCACGGCATGCGCCTTGGCGGCGGCACTCAGCCCGCCCAATCGCTGCATAAAGCCAAGCATTGAGCTGGCCGTCTCGGCGGGCGCCACCACACGCACAATGCGTTCTGCACCCGCTGCATCGCCATTCATCGCCAAAATAAAGGCGCGGGCGCGCCATGCGCCTTGATCGTTGCTGCGGACAAGCGGATCCAGCCGCGCCAATGCGGCGTCCTTTTCACCGGAGATGCCAAGCGATAGCGCCAGCCGTCGCGTCACTTCATCCGACGGGCGCGCGCGCAGCGCGGCCAAATAATCACGCTGCGCCTTTTTCCCATCGCCTTCCAAGTCATGGGCAAGGCCGCGATCGGCGAGCAAATCTTGCTCGGGCGCGCCCAAAGCCGTTGCCTCGTCAAAAACGCGCAGCGCCTCACGCGACTTTTCGAGCATTGTCAGGCTGCTGGCCAGGCCCGCTTTGGCCCGCCAGCTTTGCGGCGACAATTCTTCAGCGCGGGCAAAAAAGCCAAAAGCAGCATTGGCATCCCCAATAGCCAGAGCACCATGGCCCGCCTGAACCAGCGCATCAACATTATAGGGGTCGCGCGCCAGCGCCTTTAAATTTTCTGAAAGAAGCGCTGCCGGATCGCTCTCGCTCGGCATTGTTGGCGGCGGAGAGACAAGCTGCGCCAGCCCCGGGCTTGCGGAAACAACGCAGAAGGACAGCAGGCAGGCACGCGCGAGCGACAGCTTCATTTTCATGTCTGCCTATCTATACCGCTGCCCGTCAGAGACAAGGCCAAAGGCTGTAAAGCGGGCCGGGCCGTGGCCCCTGCCCGCCAAAGCGCCCAAATGGGCTTATTGGTTGTTCTGACGGTTCAGGAAGCGCGGAATATCCAAAGACTCAGGCTTTGCACCATCCTCAGACTTGGCGGCTCCGCGCGCAATGCTCGACATCCGCTCAAACAGCGTCCCACCCAAGGGGCCCGTACGGGGCGCGGGACGATCCGGCGTCGCGTCTGCGGCCGGCTCGTCTGCCATCCAGCTCGGGCGCGCTTCCTCTTCCGATGCGTCATGGGCTGCGGGAATGGGATTGGGGGCTGGCGGCTCGGCAAAATTATCGCTGCCCAACAGCAGCTCATCATCCGACGAGGGCGGCGTCAGCACCAACTCATCAGCGGCAGCGTCTGCAGTTTCAGTCAAATCGAGCGGCGCTTCTTCCGCCTCAGCCGTTTCGGGCGCCGCAGCCACTGGGGCCTCGGGCGCAGGCGTGGGCTCGACGACAGGTGCGGCAACTGGTTGCGCCTCTACCTTTGGCTCTTCCATCTTGCGCATCGGCGAAGAGAACATCTGCGGCGCGCGCGGCTCGGGCGATGTCGCCGCCGAGGCTTCAATGCCCGTTGCCACAACCGAAACGCGAATCTTGCCGTTGAGGTTTTCATTAAAGGCCGAACCCCAGATGATGTTGGCATCCGGATCGACCAATTCCTTGATGTGCGAGGCCGCTTCATCCACTTCCATCAGGCGCATATCTTCACCGCCGGTGATGGAAACAATCACGCCCTTAGCGCCCTTCATCGACACGCCATCCAGCAGCGGGTTGGCGATGGCCTTTTCGGCGGCTTCGATGGCGCGGTTATCGCCTTCGGCTTCGCCCGTGCCCATCATCGCCTTGCCCATTTCGCTCATCACTGTGCGAACGTCCGCAAAGTCGAGGTTGATCAGGCCCGGCATCACCATCAAATCGGTAATACCGCGAACGCCCTGCTGCAGCACTTCATCTGCCATCGCAAAGGCTTCTTTGAAGGTCGTCGATGGATTGGCGATCAAGAACAAATTCTGGTTCGGAATGACGATCAGCGTATCAACATGCTTTTGCAGCTCAGCAATGCCTGCCTCGGCAGATTTCATGCGGCGGCTGCCTTCAAAGCTGAACGGCTTGGTGACGACACCGACAGTCAAAATACCACGGTCACGCGCGGCCTTTGCAATCACGGGCGCTGCACCCGTGCCCGTGCCGCCGCCCATACCCGCGGCAATAAAGCACATGTGCGAGCCTTCCAGCGCACGTTCAATCTGGTCAATGGCTTCGTCAGCTGCGGCGCGCCCAATTTCTGGGCGCGAGCCAGCACCAAGGCCCTGCGTGATTTTAAGGCCCAGCTGAATGCGGCGTTCAGCCGGGCTGCTGTTCAGCGCCTGCGCATCGGTGTTCGCGACAATGAAATCCACGCCCTGAACTTGGTTGGCGATCATATTGGCAACGGCGTTGCCGCCTGCCCCGCCACAGCCAATCACGCTAATCCGCGGTTTCAGCTCTTCCACTTCCGGTGCCATGAATTCGATCGTCATTCTCATTCCCCTAGGCTGTTCCAGGAGGCCGCCCTCCTTGAACTCTGGTACACAAAACGCGCTAACACCTGCCAGTTTGCGGGGCAGGGGCAGCTACATAATCCGAATCACACACCCAATATCATGGGCCGAAACTGCGGATTAGCATCAAAATGCTGTTTTGATGGCCGAAATCAGCTTTTCAAGCAGACCTTGATGATCTGTGCGAATAACCTGTTGATGATGTGGTTTAATAACACGCACATCAATTGGGTCGGACGCTGCATAATAGACCAAGCCCGCCAAAGTGGCGAAGCCGGGGCCGCTATGCGCATCTGGCAGACCAATCAGCCCGCGTGGGCGGCCAACCCGCACGGCGCGGCCCAGCACGCTCTGCACATAATCCGCCATGCCCTTTAATTCAGCGCCGCCGCCCGTCAGCACGACTTGGCGGCCCACGGGCCCGGTAAAGCCCAGATCTTTAAGAGCAGTGTTAATCTCACCAACCAGATGCTCGAGCCGCTGGCGGATAACCGCAATCAACTGCGCGCGCGTGATGCGGTGGCTTTCACCCTCTTCTTCCGAAGACATGGGCGCAATTTCAATCATATCATGATTGTCGCGCGGGCTCGCTGTGGCCGAGCCGTAAAAACACTTCATCCGCTCGGCCTGGTTGCGGCGTGCGCCAAAGGCCGAGGCGATGTCATCGGTAATATCCGCCGCGCCAAAGGGGATAGAGGTAAGGCCGACAAGCATTCCACCGGCAAAAAGCGAGACATTGGTCACGCCTCCGCCAATTTCGACCAAGGCGACACCCAATTCTCGCTCTTCTTCTGACAGAACAGCCAGCCCTGTGGCCACGGGCGAAGCAATAATTGCTTCCACCCCCAAATGCGCACTGCGCACGCACAAATCGATATTGCGAATGGGGGATTGGTCGGCGCAGACGACATGAATATCAACGCCCAGCTTATCGGCGTGCAGGCCCAGCGGGCGCTTCACGCCTTGCAGGCCATCCAGCGTGTAGAGTGTGGGCTGCGCATGGAGGATCATCCGGCCATCGGGATCAAGCGAATTGCGGCCCGCTGCCAGCAATTCATCAATATCTTCTTGCTCGACGCGATGACCGCCCAGTTCCACCTCAACCGAGGCAATATTGCTGACCAAGCCGCCCGCTGAAAAGCCAACCCACACATTCTCGATGCTCAGGCCCGCAATCCGTTCGGCCTGCTCGACCGCTTCGCGAATGGCACGCTCGGTTGCGTCCATATCCGCAATATAGCCACGCCGCACGCCCCGGCTTTCGCGCTGGCCCGTCCCCAGCACCTGAATATCGCCACCCTCGCCAATTTCGGCGATCAAGGCCGAGACTTTCCACGACCCGATATCCAGGGCGGTAATGAGGCGTGAAGTTTTGGCAACGGCCATGAACGGATTTTCCTTATTGGTCTTGAGCGGGCGAAGGGGCAGCTTCGGGTGTGGACGATGTTGGTGGCGCAGCCGTGCCGACAATCGCGCCATCTGTCGCTGGCGCTGTTGCGGGCGCATCTGTTGCGGGATGCCGCAGACGGACAACAAATTTGGTCGGATCACGCATATCAAAACGCACAAAACCCCGACCCAGCAAATGCTGATTGGTTTCAATCCGCGCAAAATTTTTCAGCGCATTGGCCGCCAAATCATTTCCTTCGGGCAGCGCCAAAATTTCACCTGATTCAAAGCGGATATCCCAACGCCGATTGCCAACCCAAGTCGCACCCGCAAAATTGGGCTTCAATGCGGGGGACATGTTGAGCAGCTTGAACAGCCCTTCAACGCGCTGATTGGCATTGGGACCAATGACGAGAGGCAGATCAGGAATGGCGCGCGGATCGACCATTTCCAAAATGACGCCGCTGCCATCAATGAGCACCAAGCGTTGGTTGTTCTGCCACACCGCAGCTGGCTTGCGCTCTAAAATGTCGACCACAAGCGTATCGGGCCACCGCCGCGAAATACGCGCATCGCCAATCCAGCCATATTGCAACAACTGGCCACGCACCTTGTCCAAATCCACCAGCGGCATGGCGATGGATTGTTGGTCAAGCGCGACCGCATAGACGGTCAGAGAATCCATGCGGTTGAGGCCCTTCACATCAACGCGCTTGACTTTAAAGCCTGCCCGCCCCGCCATTTGTCCAATTTCTTGGCCCACCGCCTGCGGAATGCCTGCATAAATTGCAGCGGCCAGCACGGATCCGGCAATGACAATGATGGTCAGGACCGTCAGGGCCTTTTCGATCGTCTCCACTTTGAAAGGCACGATCTTCCAAAACAGGTCATTGCCCTGCTGCCAAATGGAAGGCCCAGAGGCAGCTGGCCGCGCAGCCCCGCGCGTCACGGGGCGCTTTTGCGGCGCGCGCGACGATCGGGGGCTAAGCGTCATGCCAGCGCCTCTTTGACCAGAATATCGACCAGCTCTTCATAGGAAATGCCGCAATGCCGCGCCTGCTCAGGCACCAAGCTCAGGGGCGTCATGCCCGGCTGGGTATTCACTTCCAGAAGAAAAATGCCGTTGACGCCAAGATTGTCATCCCAACGGAAGTCGGATCGCGATGCACCTTTGCAGCCCAGCACGCGATGCGCCTGAAGCGCCCAGCCCATCATTGCCTCAGCGACATCATCTGGGATTTGCGCGGGGCAGACATGCGCCGTCATGCCATCAGTATATTTGGCGTCAAAATCATAAAAGCCGGATTTGGGTTGCAGCTCAGTCACGCACAAAGCGCGATCCGCCAGCACAGCCACCGTTAATTCCCGGCCGCGAATAAATGGCTCTGCCAGCAATTCGGTAAATTGCTGCCACGGCCCTTCGGCATCGCGGCGAATGGGGTTTCCGTAATTGCTGCTGTCAGTCACGATGGCGACGCCAACTGAAGAGCCCTCATTAACGGGCTTCAGTACAAAAGGACGCGGCAACGGATCAGCCTGATACAGCGTCTCTGTTTCCACCACCATGCCGCCCGGCATCGGAATGCCATGCGGCACCAGCGCAGATTTGGTGAGCTGCTTATCAATCGCGATGACCGATGTGGTCAGCCCCGAATGCGTATATTTCAGGCCCATCAGGTCCATCATGCCCTGAACTGTGCCATCTTCGCCCGGTGTGCCATGCAGCGCATTGAACACAACATCGGGCTTTGCTTCGGCCAAGCGCGCAGCGACATTGCGATCCATATCAATGCGCGTCACGCGATAGCCAAGCCGCTCCAACGCGTCGGCAACCCCATTGCCCGTGACCAGCGAGACAGGCCGTTCTGACGACCAGCCGCCCATCAGGACAGCAACATGCAAGGGCGCACTCATGCGGACTTTCCTACTCGTTGAATTTCCCATTCTAGCGTGATGCCAGATTTTTCCTTGACCCGCTGGCGGACATCCTCACCCAGCGCCTCAATATCAGCACTGGTGGCATCCCCCAGATTGAGCAGGAAGTTGGTATGCTTTTCCGATACTTGGGCGCCGCCTCGCGTCAAGCCCCGACACCCGGCTTCATCCACCAATTGCCATGCCTTATGGCCATCAGGATTTTTGAAGGTTGAGCCACCCGTTTTGCTGCGCAAAGGCTGGCTCGCTTCGCGCGACGCTGAAATACGGTCCATTTCTGCCTGAATATCCTCAGGCACGCCGGGCCGCCCTTTAAAGCGCGCACCCACAACAATCGCGCCATCGGGCAGTTCAGAGTGCCGATAGGTATAGCCAAGCTCGTCAACCGACAGAGTGACAAGCTGTCCATTGCGCAACACCACATCGCAATCGACCAGAATGTCCTTCACTTCACCGCCATAAGCCCCGCCATTCATCCGAACAAAGCCGCCAACTGTGCCCGGAATGGAGCGCAGAAATTCGAGCCCCGCAATCGCTTTGTCACGCGCGGTGGAGGACACCAAAATGCCACTGGCCCCAGCCCCGCAATCAAGCGTCAGATCATCCAGCGCGGTCACCTGCGCAAAGGCCTTGCCCAGCCGAACGACCACACCCGGCACCCCACCATCGCGGACAATCAAATTAGATCCGAGGCCCAGCGCCATGACTGGCACTGAGGGTTCCAGCGCGGCCAAAAAGGCGCACAGATCATCGCGGTCTGCAGGTTCAAACAGCCAATCTGCCGGGCCGCCCGATTTAAACCAGACCAGCGGCGCAAGCGGTGCCTGCGCCGTCAAACGGCCTTTGACAGCAGGAAGGGACGCCGCGTCGATCAAGCCCGCGCCTCCTTGATGGCATCCGCAAGACCCGCTGCCCATTTGGTAATGTCGCCCGCGCCTAAGCACACAACCATATCGTCCGGGCGCGCATTTTCAGCCAAGACCTGCGCCAAGGCCCCTGCATCCGCCACTTCAGCGGCAGCGCGATGGCCACGCTCTTTCAAATTGGCGACCAAGGATGCGGCACTCACGCCATCCATCGGCGCTTCGCCCGCGGCATAAACGGGCGTGACATACACAATATCAGCGTCGTTAAAGCAGGATGCAAATTCATCCATCAAATTGCCAAGGCGCGAATAGCGGTGCGGCTGGCAAACTGCGATGACCCGCCCTTTCGCGCCTTCACGCGCAGCAGCCAATACAGCGCGAATTTCAACTGGATGGTGGCCATAATCATCAATGATGGCGATGCCATCCACCTCACCCACGCGGGTGAAGCGACGCTTAACTCCGCCAAATTTGGCAAAGCCGCGCTGAATATCGGCATCGGACATGCCCATTTCCAGCGCAACAGCAATGGCAGACAAAGCATTTTGCACATTGTGACGGCCCGGCATGGGAAGTTCGATCCCTGTGATCGTCCGGCTCGACCCATCACGCGCACGCACCACGACATCAAAGCGATTGCCACCCGGAACAGGCGTCACATTTTCTCCCCGCACATCTGCTTGGGCAGAAAAGCCATAGGTCATGATCCGCCGATCGCGAATGCGCGGGATAATGGCTTGCACTTCAGGATGGTCGAGACACAGAATTGCAAGGCCATAAAAAGGCACATTTTCGATAAACTCGACAAACGCCTTTTTAACCGCCTCAAACGACCCATAATGATCAAGATGTTCAGGATCGATATTGGTGACAACGGCAATGGTGCCATCGAGCCGGAGGAAAGAGCCATCGCTTTCATCCGCTTCGACAACCATCCAATCGCTGTCTCCCAGACGCGCATTGGATCCATAGCTGTTGATGATGCCGCCATTGATAACCGTTGGATCAATTCCACCGGCATCAAGCATCGCGGCAATCATCGAGGTGGTCGTTGTCTTGCCATGCGTGCCGGCCACCGCAACGGTGGATTTTAGCCGCATCAATTCTGCCAGCATTTCGGCTCGACGGACAATCGGCACGCGCCGTTCCAGTGCGGCTTCCACCTCCGGGTTGCCGCGCTTGACTGCCGTGGAGGTAACGACAACAGCAGCATCGCCCAGATTTTCCGCCGCATGGCCAATCATCACTTTGATGCCTTTGGCGCGGAGCCCTTCCACCACATAGCTTTCAGCAATATCGGTGCCCTGCACCTGATAGCCCAAATTATGCATCACCTCGGCAATGCCCGACATGCCAATGCCGCCAATGCCAATGAAGTGGATTGTCCCGATACTGGTGGGAACTGCCTTCATGCCCCTGCCCCTGCAAGCTTGAATTCTGGTGCCACGCCCACCGCCTGTGGTGCAGCAGGCCGGTCGAGCCCCTCGACCAAATCGGCCAGGTCACGCGTGGCATATGGTCGCCCCACACTCCGAGCGCGGCTGGCGGCGTTGATCAGCCCTTCGGTATCGAGGCCCAATTTCTGCATCTGCTTTGCCAATTCCTTGGCCGTAAAGCGTTGTTGTGGGATCGATCGCGCGCCACCGGCCTCCACCATATCGCGCACATTGGCGGTTTGGTGATCATCCGTCGCGCTGGGCAGCGGCACCAAAATCGCCGGGCGGCCAGCGCAGGTCAGCTCTGAAATGGTTGAGGCCCCCGCGCGAGCAATCACCAAATGCGCCCACGCCAAGCGGTCAGGCACATCGTTGAGATAGGTCGCTAAATCAGCGGCTATGCCCAGCTCGGCATAGCGCGCACGAACACGATCAATATCTTCTGCCCGACATTGCTGCGTCACTTGCAACCGCCGCCGCAGAGCAACTGGCAGCAGCGACAGCCCATCAGGCACCACATCTGACAATATCGTTGCGCCCTGGCTGCCACCAATAATCAGCACGCGAAAAACGCCATCTTCCAAAAAGGGAGGAAAAGGCTTGTCGCGCAGCGCAACAATTTCATCGCGCACCGGGTTACCCACCATCCATGTCTTGCCGACATGCTTGGGCGAGAGCCGCTCAATCTTAGAGTAAGAGACCGCAATAGCATCCACCCGACTGGCCATCAGTCGGTTGACGCGCCCCAGAACGGCATTTTGTTCATGCACTGCGGTTTTGATCCGCGCAGATTTCGCCGCCAACAAAGCGGGAAAAGCGGGATAGCCCCCAAAGCCAATGACGGCCGCGGGCTTGAATGTTTCAAACAACCGCAGCGCCATAGCGCGCCCGGCGAGAATGGCCTTCAACCCCGGCAACCAGCTGAGCGGGTTTTTGGTGATCCGCCCGGCTGGCAGAATATGTGTCTGCACACCCTCAAACAGACCGGGGATTTTGGCCCCGCGTTCATCGGTGATCAGCGCGACATGATGTCCACGCCGCGTCAGCTCTGCTGCCAGCGCATGCGCCGGCATCATATGCCCCCCGGTTCCCCCGGCTGCGAGAACGAAATGACGCCCGCTCATCGACCACTCCACTTAACAACATAAGGTGAGCGTGTGAGATAAGGGTTCTTGCGCGTAAAGGCGAGCAGCAAGCCAAAGCCGACGCACAAAGCGAGCATAGAAGAGCCGCCATAGCTGATAAATGGCAAGGTCATGCCCTTGGACGGGGCAATGCCAATATTCACGGCCATATTGATCATTGCTTGGGCTGTGAATTGGGTGATGAGGCCACAGGCCGCCAGCACCAAAAATGGATCTTCCTCATCCAACAGCTTCACGAAGACACGAATGGCCATCAGCAGAAAAACAATCGCGATGCCCAAGCAAGCAACAAGGCCAAATTCTTCGCCAATGACCGAGAAGATATAATCTGTATGCGCTTCGGGCAGGCGGAACTTCATTTCGCCGCCCCCTGGCCCCGTGCCAAATAATCCACCCGCTGTGATTGTCGCGTGCGCGCTATCTGTTTGATAAGTATCGCCGCTCTTAAACAGGAAGTTGTTAATCCGCTGCGTGGCAACGGGATAGAAGAAATAGGCCGCTGTCACCCCAAAGGCGCCACCGCCTGCCAAAAACCCAATCCAGCGCCATGACAGGCCCGTCACCATCACCATCGCAAACCAAATGGACGCAAAGATAATCGTCTGTCCAAAATCTGGCTGCATCATCAACAATGCCGCCACAACACCCGTCAGCAGGAAGGATATCGGAATAACCGGCAGGCTTTCATCCTGCTGCCGCAGCGACAACAGCCACGCAATCGCAATAACGAAAAAGGGCTTTAGAAATTCGGAGGGCTGAAACTGGCCAATACCAACGCCAATCCAGCGCTTTGCACCATTTGCCTCAGATCCAATCAGCGGAACCGCTGCCAAGCAGAGGAAGAAAAACGCAGCCCCCATCAAGCCAAAGCGCCGCGCCATTTGGTGCGGCAGCATCGAAATGCCGATCATAACGGGCACCCCAACGCCCACCCACATCAACTGCCGCCAGAAATAATGAAGCGGTGCCAATTGAAAGCTGGCGTCTGAATAGCGGTGGGCCGAGGCGGGCGAGGCAGCGGCAACGGCAATCAGCCCAACCGAAATCAGCACAAGCACCAGCAGCAACAACATCCGGTCAATTTCCCAAAACCAGATGCCAACGGCAGATTGATCCGACCGGCCAAGGCGCGGCGCACGGGCGCGCGATACGGATGATCCGGTGGTCATAACAACGCCTCCACAGCCGCACGAAACGCATCGCCACGCGCTTCAAAATCTCGAAACTGGTCAAAAGACGCACAAGCGGGAGATAAGAGAACCACCTCCCCCGGTTGTGCTGCACCGGCCGCCAAGGCAACCGCGCGATCAAGCGTCCCAGCCTGTGACACGGGCATGATCGGCCGAAGCAAATCGGCAAACATGGGGCCTGCTTCGCCAATCACATAGGCCGCAGCGACATGGCCAAAATGCGGCGCGCAGGCATCGAGATCCTTAGTCTTGGCCTGTCCGCCCAAAATCCAATGGACCCGCGGATAAGCGGCCAGCGCCGGCGCAGTCGATGTGGGGTTGGTGGCTTTGCTGTCATTCACAAACAGCACACCGCCGCGCTCCGCCACAATTTCCATGCGATGCGCAAGACCGGGATAGCTGCACAACGCGGCTTCAATTTGATCGTCTGCAACACCCAGCGCGCGGGCAACTGCCACCGCACAGGCAACATTTTGCGCATTATGAGGGCCTTGCAGCGCCGGCCAGCGTGATTGGTCTTTCACATCCGTTGAAGAGACGCGGTGCAAACGATGATTGATCCGGCTGGCAATCATCCGGCACGGATCATCCTCGGTCGCAATCACCGCGACTTGATCGACATGCTGCAGTGTGAAGAGACGCTCTTTTGCCGCGGCATAATCTGCAAAGCTGTCATAACGATCGAGATGGTCAGGCGTAATATTGGTCAGCACCGCCACATCGCACGCCAAGCTGTGCGTCAAATCGATCTGGAAGCTCGATAGTTCTAAAACATAAACGCCGCCTTCCGGCAGTGCGGGTTGCGACAGGATCGGCAGGCCAATATTGCCACCCAATTGGGCCGGCACATGTGCGCTGACCAGAATATGGTGGATCAGCGCAGTTGTCGTCGATTTGCCGTTGGTTCCCGTAATGCCAACAACGCGATGCGCCGGAAGGCTGGCCCGCGCCATGGCAAATAATTCAATATCGCCCATCACCGGCACATGGGCCGCGCGCGCATGATCAGCAATGGGATGCCGGTTGAGCGGCACGCCCGGAGAAACAATCACGCCATCAAAGCCCGTCAAATCGAGCGCCAACGGGTCTGCCAGTGCCACGCCAGCCGGCAGCGCGGCGCGCGCCTCCTCGCGTGTGTCCCATGCGGTTACTGCAGCCCCGCTTTCCACCAGCGCGCGCACAGTTGCTTGGCCAGAGCGTGCAAGCCCCAACACAGCAAAGCGTTTGCCAGAAAAAGCGGGGGAGCTGATCATCTGAGCTTCAAGGTCGACAGACCCGCCAGTGCGAGAACGAAAGCGACAATCCAAAAGCGGATTACAACTGTCGGTTCTGACCAGCCAAGCTGTTCAAAATGGTGGTGGATAGGCGCCATGCGGAACACCCGGCGGCCCGTGCGCTTGAACCAAAAGACTTGGATGACGACCGAAAGTGCTTCAACCACAAACAATCCGCCAATAACCGCCAGCACAAATTCATGATGCGTCGTAACGGCAATTGCGCCCAACGCGCCGCCCAAAGCCAAGCTGCCAGTATCGCCCATGAAGACCGCCGCTGGCGGCGCATTAAACCATAAAAAGGCGAGGCCTGCGCCCACAATTGCGCCGCACAAAATGGTCAAATTGCCCGCTCCGGCAACATAAGGGATACCAAGATACGCCGCGTATTTGGCATTCCCCACCAGATAGGCAATCAACATAAAGGCGATACATGCAATGATAACAGGCATGGTGGCCAAGCCATCCAAGCCATCAGTCAAGTTGACCGCATTGCCAAAAGCCACAATCACAAAAGCGCCAAAGGGAATGTAGAGCCAGCCAAGATCTGCCACAGGCCCATTTACAAAGGGCAAATAAAGATCGGTATTGGCGTTCCACGTAATCAGCGCCGTCGCGATGCCCGCAATCGTAAATTCTGCCAGCAAGCGCGCACGCGCTGAAACGCCCTTGGTGCTGCGCTTCTTCACTTTGTCGTAATCGTCAAGGAAGCCAATCAGCCCAAAGCCACCAGTCACCATGAGGCAAGACCAGACATAGATGTTCCGCAAATCCATCCAGAGAAGGATGGACAGGGCGACTGCCGTCAAAATCATCAGCCCGCCCATGGTCGGCGTGCCGACCTTGGCCAAGTGAGACTGCGGCCCATCACTGCGGATGGGTTGCCCCTTGCCCTGACGCAACCTCAACCACCCAATAAACCGCGGGCCAATGATAAGGCCAATGAGCAAGGCCGTGGCGACTGCTCCGCCAGTCCGGAAGCTTAAATAACGCAGAAGGTTGAGAACACCGGGAAACCCAAATTGTTCGGCAATCCAATAAAGCATTAAACATCCCCCGCCGTCAGGCCAGCCACAACGCGCGCCAAACCCACTGCATTTGACCCTTTAACCAACACAGCATCTTCGGCACGCACCAAATCGCGCGCTAATGCCAGCGCGGCATCGGCATCGGCCACATGATGCACATCGACCTTGCCCGACAGTGCGTCGGCCAATGGCGCCATACCCGTGCCAACCAGCACGGCAATCGAAACGCCCGCGGCGACAATGGGGGCAGCCAGCCCCGCATGAAGCGCGGCAGATTCCGTTCCAAGTTCGCGCATTTCGCCCAAAATGGCGATGCGCCGCTGCGCGGGCTGCGCACCCAGAACGGCCAAGGTTGCCGCCATAGAGACGGAATTGGCGTTGTAGCTTTCATCAATCAGCAACGCCGCGCCACCCGGCAGGGCCAGCTGGTGCCGCGCACCGCGACCTGCCAAACCTTCAAGTTCAGCCAAGGCTAAACCTGCGGCGGCCAAATCGCCTCCCAGCGCCTGCACAGCTGCCAAAACGGCAAGCGAATTGGATACCCAATGCTCCCCCGGTTGGGCGAGCGTGAAAGACACCTCTGCGCCAGGCAGCGTGGCAATCACCATCGTGCCATGATCCATTTGGACCACCTCGCGCGCATGCACATCTGCTGCCGCATCGCGACCAAAAGTCACCACATGGGCCGCATGACGGCGGGCATGGCCCAGCAATTGATCACGATAGGGCGTGTCAAAAGGCACGATTGCCGTGCCGCCCACTTCCAGCCCCTCAAAAATCTCGCCCTTGGCGTCGGCAATAGCCTCCATCGACCCCAGATTTTCGATATGGGCCGGCGCAATTGCGGTGATCAGCGCCACATGGGGCCGCACCATGCGTGTCAGGGCCGAAATTTCGCCCGCATGGTTCATGCCCATCTCAAACACGCCGTACCGCGTGTCAGCCGGCATGCGCGCCAAGCTCAGCGGGACGCCCGTATGGTTGTTATAGCTTTTGACCGAGCGATGAACGGGCCCCTTATTGGCACGTGCCAAAGCAGCTGCCAGCGCCTCTTTTGTGCCCGTTTTCCCAACCGAACCTGTGACCCCAGCGATGCGCGCATCTGTGCGTGCGCGCGCAGCGATGCCCAGCGCGTTTAACGCCGCCATACTATCGTCAACCAAAATATGCGGGTGTGAAACGGGATGCGCAACAATCGCACCCGCAGCACCTTGCACAAAGGCCTGATCAACAAAGCGGTGCCCGTCCGTCATTTCGCCCTTTAGCGCGATAAACAGATCATCTGCGCCGACCTCGCGGCTATCAAAGGCAACGCCGCCGATCGCAAAATCACCAGAGGCCCTGCCCCCCGTCGCAGCAGCAATATCTGCAGATGTCCACAAGACGCTCATGCAGCGCACTCCCGCGCCACGCTCACATCATCAAAAGGCAATACCTTATCGCCAATAATCTGGCCCTGTTCATGCCCTTTGCCTGCGATCAAGATGATATCATCTGGCCCGGCCTCGGCGATGGCACGGGCAATAGCCTCTCGGCGCCCCGCCACGTCCAACGCGCCGGGTGCGGCATCCATAATCTCTGCGCGAATAGTGGCCGGATCTTCACTGCGCGGATTATCATCCGTCACAATCACCACATCGGCCTTTTGCACCGCAATTGCGCCCATTTCCGGTCGCTTGCCGCGATCGCGATCGCCGCCTGCCCCAAAGACAAGGATAAGCCGGCCCTTACAATGCGGCCGCAGTGCATCGACCGCAGCGTCAATCGCATCGGGAGTATGCGCATAATCCACATAAACGGGAGCCCCCGTTTTGCTGATAACGGCGCGCTCCAGCCGCCCGCGCACGGGCTGCAACCGAGCAAGATTAGAAAGCGTTGGCCCAACATCACCGCCTGTCGCAATCACCAGACCAGCGGCGATCAGCGCATTGGCGGCTTGATAAGCGCCAATCAGCGGCAGGCTGACTTTATACGTCTGCCCCTCGGCATCAACCACCAATTGCTGGCCCAATTGGCCGGGGGTGCGGTCAATCAGTTTGAGCGCACTGCCATTAGGCCCAACGGTAAACAGCGCCAGCCCGCGTTCGCGCGCAAGATCAATCACGCGCGGCGCATATTCCCCGCTATCCGCCCAAACAACAGCCGCCCCGTCGGCATCCACCACTTCTGAAAAGAGGCGCATTTTCGCCGTGAAATAATTGGCCATATCGCCATGATAATCGAGGTGGTCGCGCGACAAATTGGTAAAGGCCGCAGCCCGCACGGGGAGGCCTTCGGTCCGGCATTGGTGGAGGCCGTGGCTCGATGCTTCGAAAGCCACATGGCTGACACCTTCACGCTTCAACCCCGCCATGTTTGACAGAAAAGTCACAATGTCAGGGGTGGTGAGGCCCGTCACAACGCGGTCATCCGCCGTGGTGACCCCCAGCGTGCCAATCGAAGCGGCATGATGCCCCGCCATGCGCCACAATTGGCGCGTCATTTCGACAGTTGAGGTTTTGCCATTGGTGCCCGTGACGGCGACTGTCAGTTCAGGAAAGGGCTCAAAAAAGCGTGCGGCGAGCAAGGCGAATGCGCGACGAGGCTCGTCGCTGGCAATGTGCAGCGCCCCTTGCACATGCGCCTCAGGCCGCGCGACAACTCCAAGCGCGCCTGCGGCAATCGCGGCTTCAATATAATCCTCGCCATTCACCTGCGCGCCTTGAAATGCGCCAAAGATATTGCCGGGCGCCACCTTGCGATGGTCAATCGCAAAGCCTGTAACCGGGCGTGGATCATCTGATTGGAGGAGGGCGCCAAGCTTCATTCTGCTTCTGCCTTGTCTTTCCAAATCAAAGTCCGCAACTCATCGATTTGCATATCCTTGGAAGGATCGGGGAAAACTCCCAACATCGGCCCCGTCCGCGCAATCAC
>JAGWVG010000186.1 GCA_018970965.1 Alphaproteobacteria bacterium
AACCCCGTTCGGATCGCTCCAGATTTCAAAGACATGCAGCGGCGCAGCGGGCAATCGGGTAATCGTTACCTCAGTCACGATAGCGCTCTCCTGCCACGTCATAGAAATGCGGGTGGACCACGCGAACCCGCGCCTCTTGCCCCCGCGTTGGAGAAGAGGCGATCAATTCTTCATCATAGCGATCAAAGCCGTCGATCAACTGCCCCAGCGCGATCGAGCCGCCGTCCATCACACGGAAGGCTGCAGCACTGACATGGCCTTGTGGGGCCCCGCCTGCAACCGAGACAAGCATTGCCCCTTCGGGGATTGACCCCGAAACGGCTTCCAAACCAACAAGTTGACGCCGGCCCTTTTCTGCGAGAGCAGGGCGCTGAAGCCCTGCCGCCCCAATAAAGCCGCCCGCCTTGTTCAGCATTTTGTCGAGCGCAAGATCATAGGGGGATAAGCGGCCATCAATTTCGCCACCAACAACAAGATGGCCCTTTTCGATCCGCAAAAACTCCATCGCCTCAAGGCCGTAAAGGCAGCCACCTTGCCCTGCGACCAGCGTCGAACACGCCGCCCAAACTGGTGCCGCATCACTGGCTGCGACATAGATTTCAAATGCACGTTCGCCGCTATAGCTGGCGGCGAGCACTTGCACCGGCATGCCGGCTATCGTTGCCGCAATGGCCGACATATGGCGTGGCGCCTCGCTTTCAATCAGCGCCTCGACCACGCTGCGCGCGCGCGGGCCCGCAATGGCAATCCCCACATAATGTTCCTGCACATTGACGGCAGAGACTTTGAACTGCGGACACAAATATTGGCGGACATAAGAGATATGTGTCGCCATCCGATCTGCCCCGCCGGTTGAACTGGTCAGCAGATAGCGGTTTTCAGCCAAACGCCAGACCGTGCCATCATCAAAGACCAACCCATCTTCGCGCAGCATGAAGGTGTAGCGGCCCCGGCCCACAGCCAGCTTGGCGACGCTGGTTGCACAAATAATTTCAAGGAACGCGGCTGCATCAGGGCCAGAAATCTCAAATTTGGCCAGCGTGGAGACATCAGTCATCCCAACGCTGCTGCGCACTGTTTTCGCTTCGCGCAGCGCCGCTTGGGCCAGCGTCTCTGCCCCTTGCGGATAGGCGCGCGGGCGGAACCAATAGCCCAAAGGCTGCCAGATTGGCTTCAACGCTGCATGAACATCATACAGCGCCAAGCGCCGCTCATGCGCACCGCCATGCGGCGCGCCGGGGCCGGCAATGGTGCCCATCGAGACAGGTGTATAAGGCGGACGGAATGTCGTCAGCCCCGCTTCGGGGATCGAAACACCCTGCTGCTCGGCCAGCCGTCCAAGTGCCGCCATATTGCCGAGCTTGCCCTGATCGGTCGCCATGCCCAGCGTGGTGTAGCGTTTCAGATGCTCAACCGAGCGATAGCCCTCAGCCCAAGCAAGGTCGACATCCGCCAGCGTCACATCATTCTGAAAATCAATAAAGCTTTTCTTTGGGTTGGAAACGGGCACCACAGCCCCAATGGGGCTGGGGGTGGCCGCGCCGCCAATCGTCGTCACATTTTGGCGCGCGGCGTCTGGCACAAAGGCCTGCGCTGCTGCATCCCATTTCAAAGTGCCGCCCGCTTGCTGATGGAGATGGACGACAGGCGTAAACCCGCCAGACACCGCAACCAAATCTGCTGCAAAGCTGCGCGCCACGCCATCAACCAGCGCCTCAAGGCCGGTGACGCCAGCCGCGCCGCCTTTCGCCGCTTTGGGGAGGGCGTTGAGATAAACGGGCAGTCCTGCGCCCCGTGCCGCTTCGGCTGTCGCACTGGCATCTGCACGCGCATCAAGAATGGCAATAACCTCTGCCCCCGCCTCGGTCAGCGCCTCGGCCGTCTGGTAGGCATCGTCATTATTGGTAGCGATCACAACACGCTGGCCCGGCACCACGCCAAAGCGACGCACATAAGTGCGCACCGCTTGCGAGAGCATAACGCCCGGGCGATCATTATGGGCAAAGGCCATCGGCCGCTCAAGACTACCAGTCGCGAGGATCACCTGCCCAGCTCGAACGCGCCACAAGCGCTGAGGCACACCATCGGCCGCCACCTGCCCCGGCTCAACGCGCAACTCGTTCAGGGTGACCAGATCATGCTCCCAATAGCCAGATGCCGTTGTGCGGGTCAGGATACGTCCTCCCGCTTTGCGAATGCGCGCAGCCTTTTCTTCAATCCACGCAGCATCTTGCGCTTGCGGATCGCGGATCAACGAAGCGCCCAAAATCTGATCCTGCTCTACCAAGATGACCCGCTTGCCGGCATCTGCGGCATCGGCGGCGGCCTGCAACCCCGCGGGGCCGCCGCCAACCACCAGCACATCGCAAAAAGCTGCCCGGTGACTGTAGCGATCTGGATCTGCCTCAGTCGGCGCATTGCCGAGACCGGCCGCCTTGCGGATGAAATATTCATAAATCATCCAACGTTTGGCTGAGCCGAAAAAGGTTTTGTAGTAAAAGCCCGCGGGCAAGGCGGCTGAAAACAGGCCAAAGACTGCCCCCAAATCCAGCTTCAAATTGGGCCAGCGGTTCTGACTGGAGGCAACCATCCCCTCATAAACAAACACATCGGTTGCACGAGTATTGGGCTCGCGGCGGCCGCCAGTGCCCACAGTCACAAGTGCATTGGGTTCTTCCACACCCGCCGTCATAATCCCGCGCGGGCGGTGATATTTGAAGCTGCGCCCCACCAGATGAATGCCATTGGCAAGCAATGCAGCCGCCAGAGTATCGCCAGGCCTGGCTTTCAATGCCTTGCCGTCAAAAGTGAAGTTAAGCGTCGCGCCGTCTTGCGGGCGCAGCGTCCGGCTCATGGCAGCGCCTCCGGGCCAACGGCGCGCACAGCGGTAATCTCGTGTGTCACGCGGTGACGGGTCACCACCATCCACGCACGACAGCCATAAGTGTGCCGCCAGATTTCATCATCCGGCCCGCGGGGGTTGGTGCGGGTGAACAGCGCCGCCATGGCCGCTTCCAAAGGCGCATCCAGCATCACCACAGAGTCTGCCGTACGTTCATAGACAAATTCTTGCTGCGCGCGCGGGCCGCAATGCGGGCACGTAATCTGCATCATTAGCGGCTGCTCGGCATCGGGCCGCTCCCTGTTTCATCAATCGTGGCGCCGCGCACAAAGCGATCAAGCGCGAAAGGCGCGTTAAGGGGATGGGCTTTGCCCGTTGCCAGCGTGTGCGCATAAGTCCAGCCCGAGGCCGGGGTGGCTTTAAAGCCGCCATAGCACCAGCCGCCATTCAAATAGAGATTGGGCAGCGGCGTTTCGCCAATGATGGGAGATCCATCAAAGCTCATATCCGTGACCCCACTCCATGTGCGGAGCATCCTGAGGCGAGATAAGGCCGGCACCAGTGCCAAACCCTGCGCAACGGCATTTTCCATAATCATCGGGTTGCCGCGCTGCGCATAGCTGGGCCAATTGTCGGGATCGCCACCGAAAACGATGCCGCCCTTATCGGATTGGCTGATATAGCAGTGGAGCGCCTGTGTCATGATCACTGTGTTGATCATGGGCTTTACGCCTTCAGTCACCATCGCTTGCAAGGTCTGCGATTCAATGGGCAGCCTTAGGCCAGCGAGGCCCGCGACATGGCCGCTATGGCCCGCCACACAAATGCCCACGCGGCCAGCGCCAATGCGCCCGCGCGTTGTTTCGACACCAACCACAGCTTCGCCGTCACGGACAAAGCCGGTCACTTCACATTTCTGGATGATATCCACGCCCAAGCTATCTGCACCACGCGCATAGCCCCAAGCAACGGCATCATGCCGAGCTGAGCCACCGCGCCGCTGGATCAAACCGCCCTCAATTGGGAACCGTGCCGTCCGCGACATATCAAGCAGCGGCTCTAACTTGGCGACCTGATCGCGCGTCAGCAATTCAGCATCAATCCCATCACAGCGCATCG
>JAGWVG010000187.1 GCA_018970965.1 Alphaproteobacteria bacterium
CCGGATTTTTCAGGTGTTTTATAATTTTCGGAATTTAAATAATTAATTCATCGACCTGAATATTGCCGACGTTGGGGTAGAGGAGGCAAACTCCCTTGGTTCGCTCCAGTTTTATCAAGAAGTCCGAGTTGAACATCGACTGATCTGCCTAGCAGTCGGGTTACCCGACAACGCGGATCATGCGCCTGTCAAACAACCAATATCGTGCGTGAGGATCATTCTGAGCTGATCAGGTTTCTGGGGCTGGCGTCAGCTAGGATGAACGTTCTTGTCGGGTTACCCGACAAGAAATGGTCATTTGATTGGCGCAGATTGAAGTCGGGCAAACCCGACCAGCTCGTTCCTACAATCGAGACCATCATTACGGCGATCAATGCTGGCGAGCTCGATGGGCATTTGTCAGAAATGGGACTTGTAAGGCCGATCCGCAAAGCTGCAAAATGACCTACGTGTCGGGTTACCCGACAACGGCGGACCCGGCAAAGGCTTTAGTCGAGAAATCGCCTCCCTTCATTCGCCTTAGCTTACACTTCTTTCAATCAGAGTCTCGGCCTTGAGGCCTCGCTTGATGCCATAGGTCAAGCAGGCCATGTCCTGCGTTGTTCCGTCGCCAAAAACACAATAAGATGAAACGATGGCCAAGACCTTCTTTGACCTTGAACAAAAGCTGTTTAGCGGCCTCTCTGAGCGACCAATTTGGTCTCAATTTCTTCGAACCCTTGCCCAGATATGCAACGCGCCTGCTGCGTTTTTCGTCATTGAGGGCCTTAAGCCAATCCGCAATATGACGGCGACTGTGAGCCCCGATGCCCAAGCTGGAGCCCAATTTTCTGAGCATCTTAACTTAGCTAAGTTGATGAGCTTGCCGCCCGATCAACCGCTCATCACGGATATTGGGGCGGGCGAAAGCCCGGTGGTTCGGCTCAGTCTGGCCAGCGGGCGAAGTGCCTGGCTGGTTCTGCAAGAGGGTCAAGGCGCGCCAAGCGTCTGTTTGGATCTGTTGGCGTATCTCATCCCAACCCTTCATCGTGCCCTCCCCATTTATGAGGTGCTTGCCGAGTCAGAGCGCGCACGCCGCGTTGCAGAATATGTTCTTGAAACCAGTGGCACGGGCATTTTGCTGGTGGATGCCGATGGCCATCTGGTAAGGGCGAATAGTGTCGCCCGTGTGATATTGGCGGACGCCAAAGGCCTCAGTGTCGGCAATGGTCAGATTTCCGCTGGATCACCTGCAACCACGCGGGCTGTTCTAGAGGCTGTGGCTGACATGGCGAGCCTGCAGTCCGCCAAGAGTGATCCTCACGCTTATGTTGCCCTTGCGGTCGATGAGCCCACTCGCATCCACCCCTTAACGCTGATTATCCGTCCAGGCCCACCTTACGGCCCGGTCAGTGCGCCTATCCGGCGGACAGCTGTCATCATCGTGCGGGATCCCGCCCGTCCGGCGATGTTATCAAATGTGGATTTAGAGCGTCTTTTTGGCCTGACGCCTGCGGAAGCCAAACTGGCTTCGCGGCTGGCGGATGGAGATGGATTGGAGGAGGCTGCTCTTGGCTTGGGCATTAGCCGAAACACGGCCCGTTCCCAATTGCAGGCCGTGTATCTGAAAACGGGGGTGAACCGCCAAGGAGATCTGGTGCGACTTCTCCTAAGGTCAGCCGCGAGCCAAGTTAGCGCCCCGATAGACGCATCGTCGGGGGGTTAGAGGCGCACCAGCTGCCCAGGTAATGCGCCTGTCGCCCTGTCGTTCCGGCTGACAAGCGTTCCTGCAACATATGTTGCCACATAGCCCCGTGCCCTCTGGATCAAACGCCGTCCGCCCGACGGGAGGCTATAATGCACTTCTGGTTCCTCCAAGGCGAGCCGACTTAAGTCGATGATATTGATATCCGCACGCAATCTGGGTGCCAGCCGCCCGCGATCGTTAAGGCCAATTATATCTGCGGTCGCGCCTGTCATTTTATGGACAACGTCCTGCACCGACTTGCGCCCTTGGGCCCGATCACGTGCCCAATGCATTAATGCGAAGGTAGAATAGCTGGCGTCGCAGATCGTCCCAACATGGGCTCCACCATCGCCCAAGCCCAACACAACATCCGGATGATCGAGGATCTGGCCGACTGCATCCAAGCTGCCATCGGCATAATTGGCCATCGCGAGATAGAGCTTCCCGCCGTTTTGTCCTTCAATCATGATGTCGTAGGCAAGCTCTTCGGGCCTGCAGCCTTTGGACTGAGCTAGGGCTGCAATGCTGCGCTCTGGTGGCTGTTCATAGTCTGGCGGCGTCCCCAGCACGAACATTGTGTCAAAGGCGCGGACCATACGGCCAAGCACTAAGGCCGGGTCTGGATCAAGAGGTTCCGATAAAATGGCCGCCCGCACATCTGGATTGCGTAACGCCGCCAAGCGTTCGGCCAATGGGAGGGCCGCAATAGATTGATAAGTTGCTGTTGTATAAAACGGATTGAGGGTCAGCTCAACGCCCAAGATCATGCCAATGCCTCTCGGCATAAGCTGGCCTTTCATTACCAAACCCTCGGCATTTGCCGCCGACAATTGATCTAATATGGAAGGCCAAACATAGGGGCCTTGGTTCCCCGCGCCGATAGAAAATGTCAGGGGACGCCCTGCCGCCGCGGCAATGGCCCGCATTGAGGCCAATGAGGCGCCCGGCATATGAATGTCCTCAACAATTTGGAAGACACCTTTGCCCTTGGCGCGCAGCACCTTTGCCAACGCAATTAACTCAGCATCGCTTGCATCTAATGTTGGGATTGCGCGACCATCGCTGGAGCGATGAAAAATAGTCCGCGAAGTCGCGATGCCCAGCGCCCCGGCATCTAATGCGCCTTCCAGCAGGCGACACATTTCTGCGATATCATCCGGGGTTGCGGTCTGTCGCTCAACACCGCGCCGGCCCATGACATAAACGCGCAGGGCGGCGTGCGGCACATAAGCTGCAACATCCATATCAAAGGACTTGGCGGCTAATAGATTAAGATAGTCTGGAAAGCTCTGCCACGTCCAACTCAAGCCCTCAGTGAGAACGGGAAAGGGAATATCTTCCACACCTTCCATCAGCCGGATCAATGCCTCGCGGTCGCTTGGTCGACATGGGGCAAAGCCGACACCGCAATTGCCAATCACAGCCGTCGTCACGCCGTGATAAGAGGACGGCAACAAGCGATCTTCCCAAGTGACTTGGCCATCATAATGCGTGTGGATATCGACGAAGCCGGGCGTCACAAGATGATCATGGGCGTCTATTTCTTGGCGCCCTTTGGCTAAATCTGCGCCAATTGCCGCAATGATCCCGTCTTTTAAGGCGACATCAGCGATAAAAGGCGCAGCCCCAGTCCCGTCAACGACAGTGCCGCCGCGGATCACAAGATCAAATTGGCTCATGCGGCCGCCTCCTCAAGAATCCGGCCCATTGCCACATCGCCTTTAATGGTTGTGCGATGAACAATGCGAATTTGGTCAGCGGGATGCCCAAGCGCGGCGTGCAATGTCCGCCTATTATCCCAAACGACCATGTCATTATTCTGCCAATCATGCACATATTGAAATTGCGGTTGCAGGATATGCGCGATCAGTTTGTTAATCAGGGCATCGCTTTCTTGCGGTGCCATTCCGTGGATATGATCGATATTGAGCGTACTGACATTCAAAATTTTCTGGCCTGTTTCAGGGTGCGTCCACACCAACGGATTGAGAACAGGCGGGAAATTCGGATAGTTATCCCTCCGCGGTGTGAGTCGCTTTCCTCCAGGATTTACGAATCGCATCTCTTCCAGCCCTGCGCGGAATAAATAGACTGCTTCCAATCTCTCAATGGAAGCCTGTGTCGCTGCATCAAGCGCTTCATAAGCTAGGGCAAGATCGAGCCAGCCAGTTTGGCCGCCAGTTTCTGCGTTGCGGACCATGCGCAGCAATGCGCCAGAATTGGGTGTAGG
>JAGWVG010000188.1 GCA_018970965.1 Alphaproteobacteria bacterium
GCTGTTTTCCTTCTTGCCATGTTCCGACAGATAGCGGCCCATTTCGCGGATGAACGCGCGGCTGGAATAGGCCTTGGGCTCCAGTTCATTTGCGATCTTGTTAATCGTGAAATCGCAATCCTGAAGCTGCTCTTCATCGATATAGGTGTCGTAAATGCGGTCGATATAAAGCGAACGCAACGTATCATCATCGGGGATTTCTTTGGCTTGATAATGCTTGTGGCCAAGCCCTTCAAAGAAATCCATGTCGACAATGGTCGCGCCTGTGGCCACCACGGCATCGACCATATTGTTGCGCACCAGCTCTGCATAAAGATCCATGCAGCCGCCAGCCGAGGTTGAGCCGGCGATGACGAGGAAGATCGTGCAATCCTTATCCGACAGCATTTGATTATAAATGCCTGTGGCGCGAGCAAGATCACGGCTCGTAAAGCTCATTTTGCCCATCTGGTCGATGATCGGGCGGGCATCAAAGCTCTTAATATCAATATGCTCAACGGTGGTCGAAAGCAGCTCGGCTTTACGTTGGGCGTTGATCTGGTCGGTCATTACGAACTCCATATCAATGCCCCTCCCATCGCAGGGAGGGGGTGGGGAGGGGTTAAGAAAAGCGATGTGTGGGCGTTTATAGCTTCACGACATTGGATGAAAGCTGGTCATCCGTTTCGTCGAGATAGAGCGAAGCCATTGGCTCATCGCTCACGTCATAAGTCGCGCCGTTGGTAAAGCCATTAAAGCCTGTCCGCATTGCGCAGCCATAAGCGCCCAGCATGCCGATTTCGATATAATCACCCGGCTGGACATCTGCGGGCAGCAGAAAGGGGCCAGCCATATGGTCCATATCGTCACAGGTTGGGCCGTAAAAGCTGAACGGCATGTCCTTGGTTTCAGACTCTTCGGTGCGCAGCAGCGCAACCGGGAAGCGCCACCCAACATGCGCTGCATCAAACAAGGCACCATAAGCGCCATCGTTAATATACAGCTCTGCCCCGCGGCGCTTTTCCACGCGCACGATCAGCGAAGAATATTCCGCGCACAGCGCACGGCCCGGCTCGCACCAGAGTTCGGACGAGTAGCTGACCGGCAGATCTTCATAAGCGCGTTGAATGGCATCGAAATAGGCCGTCATCGCGGGCGGTTCCATGCCCGGATAGACGCTGGGAAAGCCGCCGCCGACGTCAACAACGTCCACTGTCACGCCCGAACCGACAATTGCGGCGCGCACGCGTTCCATAGCCTCGGTATAGGCAGACGGCGTCATGGCCTGGCTGCCAACGTGGAAGCAAATGCCCAGTGCATCTGCCACCTGACGCGTTTCAATCAGCAATTGCTTCATGTCCGCGGGGTCGGCGCCAAATTTGGAGGCAAGGCTCAGCTTGCTGTGATCTGACGAAACGCGAATGCGGACGCACAGGGTCAGGTCAGTGGCGCCTTCAGTGGCACGCACAATCTTTTCCAGCTCTTCAGCGGTGTCGAGCGAGAAGACGCGCACGCCATGCTCAAAATAGGCTTCGCGAATGGCTTCTTCGGCTTTCACGGGGTGCATGAAGCACAACGTGGCCTCGGGTGCATTTTCACGCACCAGCCGCACTTCCGTCAGGGAGGCGACGTCAAAATGGGTAATCCCACTGTCCCACAGCAGCGCAATGAGCGCGGGCGAGGGGTTTGCCTTAACCGCATAAAGCGACTTGCCCGGAAACTTCTCAACGAAGAATCGAGCGGCACGCTGTGCGGCATGCGGACGGGTGAGCGTGACCGGCTGGACCGGTCGAAGGGCGTTCGCTAGCCCCAGCGCGCTATGGTGCTTAGACAACTCAAGGGACCTCCAAAAGGCAGTGACACATTAACAAAGGCTGCCTTGCGGTTATTGGAAGTCCCCATGGGGCAGCGGAGCGCGCATATATGAAGTGCGTGCCCCTGTGTAAAGCGGAAGAAGGACCAAAAATTTGTCGACGGAAATCACGCTCAAAAAAGACAGAAAACCGGCACTTTCTGGCGTTGTTGCGGCGCACAAAAAAATCACAGAAATTGTGGGCGCAACACCACTTTTGCCGCTGCCGCATGGCGAATCGATTCTTTGGTGCAAATGTGAGTCGGAACAACCGATGCGCGCCTTCAAGTTGCGCGGGGCCTGGCACCGCTTGTCAGACCTGCCCAAAGAGGCTCGCTCGGCAGGTGTTGTTGCCTTTTCCAGCGGCAATCACGCGCAAGGCGTTGCCTGGGCGGCGCAGCGGCTTGGTATGCCTGCGCTGATTGTGATGCCCAAGGATACCCCGCAGGTGAAATTAGAAGGCACGGCCGCTTTGGGTGCAGAAATTGTCCTTTATGACCGCATGACTGAAAGCCGGGAGGAAATTGCAGGCCGCATCGCCGCCGAACGCGGCGCGACCTTGGTTCCCAGCTTTGATGATCCTTGGGTGATTGAGGGCCAAGGCAGTGCCGGGCTTGAGGCGTTAGAACAAATGGCCGCGCTGGGCATGGAGGGGCCTGACCTTGTGATTATGCCCTGCGGCGGCGGCGGTCTGGCGGCTGGTTTGGCGCTGGCTTTGCCCGATGCACAGATTGTTGTCGCAGAGCCCGAAGGCTGGGATGATATGACCCGGTCTTTGCAATTGGGAGAGATTGTGCCTGTGGGCGCTAACCCCCCGCCTACAACTTGTGATGCCATTCAGACGCTGAAGGTTGCGCCACTGACCTTTGATGTCTTGAAGGCGGCTGGCGCAACGGGCGTTGCTGTGAGCGAGGAAGAGACATTTGCCGCGATGCGCCGCGCCAAGCAGGACTTGGGCGTCACGATTGAGCCGGGTGGCGCGGTGGCGCTGGCGGCGCTGTTATCTGGCAAGGTAAAAGCGGGCGCACGCACTTTGGTGCTGTTATCCGGCGGCAATGTCGATCCGCAGTTGTTTGATCGGGTTATGGCAGGCTAAGGCAGGGTCATGTCAGAGACGATCCTGTCCATTGCCGTCTTAGCCGCAGCTGCGTTGATTTGGGGCGGCGTGCGGCTGATCCAAGCCAAAAACGAGGTTCGCAAAGGCCGACTGATGATCATCGCCGCCTTGGTCCTCTTTGCGAATGTGCTGATTATCGCCTGGCCGCAATAAGCGCCCTGTTTTAGGCTGCCGTCCCGCCGACGGTCAGCCCTTCGACAAGCAATGTGGGTTGGCCAACACCAGCCGGCACGCTTTGCCCGCCTTTGCCGCAAATGCCCACGCCTTCGTCCAGCGCCATATCATTGCCAATGCCCGTCACCTTGGTCAGCACGGTTGGGCCATCCCCAATCAGCGTCGCTCCCTTCACAGGCGCGCCAATTTTGCCATCCTTCACCAAATAGGCTTCGGTGCAACTAAAGACGAATTTGCCCGAGACAATATCTACCTGACCGCCGCCAAAGCTCTTCGCGAACAAGCCATTTTTGACGCGTGAGAGCAATTCTTCCGGATCGTCCTGCCCATCCTTCATATAGGTGTTGGTCATGCGGGGCATGGGGGCATGCGCATAAGATTCACGCCGGCCATTGCCCGTCGGTTCAACGCCCATCAGCCGCGCATTCAGCCGGTCTTGCATATAGCCTTTGAGGATACCATCCTCGATCAGCACGGTTTCGCCAGTTGGCGTGCCTTCATCATCAATGGACAGCGACCCGCGCCGCGCTTCGAGTGCGCCATTATCGACCACAGTCACACCGGGGGCCGCCACACGTTCGCCAATGCGCCCTGAAAATACACTGGTGCCTTTACGATTAAAATCGCCTTCCAGCCCATGGCCCACGGCTTCATGCAGAAGCACGCCGGGCCAGCCCGGCCCAAGCAGCACGGTCATTTCGCCAGCGGGGGCATCAATGCTCGACAAATTCACAATGGCTTGCGCCAGCGCACCATCAATGGCGCGGTTCCACGTTTTGGGATCAAACAGATGGTCGTAAAGATAGCGTCCACCCAGACCGAAA
>JAGWVG010000189.1 GCA_018970965.1 Alphaproteobacteria bacterium
GATGTAAGAATGATCGGCCGCCGGCCGTAGCGATCCGCCAAAGGCGCAATGAAAATACCGCCCACGGCCATGCCCGCCAGACCCGCACTGAAAATGGCACCAATTGCGTCAGGCGCGATGCCCCAATCGCGCCCAAGTGCCGGGGCGATGTAGGACATGATGACCACATCCATTCCATCGACCATGTTGATTGCAAAACACAGCCCCACGACCAGCAAGGCCATGCGGGACCAGCTTTGCGGAGAATCCTTCGTTGCAACAGGTACGGCTTGCGCCATGCGTATGTCCTTAATCTCTGGGCTTGCGCGGTTCATTACTGCGTACAGGCGCACTTGCGCTGCTGAGCAAGCCTAAGGCGCCATAATGCGGCCAGTTAATGACTCGCGATATTTCATCCAATTCCATCACACGTGGGTGTTTTGCGTCAAATGCCGGCCAAGTGGCGTCAGGCGCACCGCCCTGCGCAAAGGAAATAATCATGGACTGCATCCGCGCCATCAAGGCGCGATCTGCCTTTGTCCAATTGCGCGTGGTACGGAACATGTTGAGCGCATCCTGCGTGCCAAGCCAATAAGGCACATCGCCTGTATGATAGGCACCCACTGTCGCAGGATCATGATCGCTAAATTGCACGCCCTCAGCATAAGGATGGCGTCGGCTGAACAGCCAGACCCAGCTGGGGGCCGTTTGCGATTTCGCCCATCCGGCCATTTGGCTCCCCACTGTGGCATCGCGCTGAAGGTCCCGCGCCGCACGCTCAGCCTCAGCGTCTGTTGCGGCGGGATAGGCCTTCAGGATCGCTTCGGCATGCGCCGGAAAATTGGCACGAACAGCTTCACCAAATGCAGCGACGGTGCGGATGGGGCCAAGCGGACGAAAACTCTCATCGCGTGTAAAGCCAAGCATCGCTGGCACTTTGGCCTGTTTTCCCGCCGCGAAAATGGCGCTTGGGGCCTCTGGCAGAATTTTGCCATCAATGGTGATCGGCCCGCGCCGAGCAAAGGGTGCGGCGGCGATCCGATCCCCGCTCATATCACGCAGTGCCTCAACCGAATTTGCCCCCAGCGCGCTTGCAAAGCGGACGCCATCTGCCTCCGCTTCTGCGAGTGGCTCAGGACCGAGAAGATCGCCCAGCGGGCTGCCGCTCATCCCGACAACGCGGTGAAATAATCCGCGCGCTTCCGGGCTGGCCTGTAATAAGGCGACGGACATCGATCCCGCTGATTGGCCCATCAGCGTGACATTATGGGGATCACCCCCAAATGCAGCAATATTGGCCTGCACCCAGCGCAGCCCTGCGATTTGATCCATCAAGCCATAATTGCCCGAAGCACCGCCCGCCTCACGGCTCAAATCCGGGTGGGCAAAAAAGCCCAGATTGCCGACGCGATAAGCAATATTGACCTGGATAACGCCCTTTGCCGCCATCGCCGCGCCTGAATAATTCGCCATGCTGGCCGAACCAATGTTGAAGCCGCCGCCATAAATCCAGACAAGGACGGGATAGGGCTTGCCCTCTGGCGCTGGCGATGGCGGCGCCCAGATATTGAGATAAAGACAGTCTTCTGACGTCGCCTCATTGCCAAAATAATGGTTCATCGTGCGGTTGCGCAGCGGCTGAAGACACATCGGCGCAAAACGATCCGCATGATAGACGCCCGACCACGGCTTGACGGGCTGTGGCGCGCGCCAGCGCAACGCGCGGACCGGCGGCGCGGCAAAGGGCACGCCCAACCAAGCGCGCACGCCGCCGTCCAGCGTGGTGCCGTCCAGCGTGCCTTGCGCTACGTTTACCGCCTGCGCCGCAGCAGGTGCAGCAGTTGCTGCGGCGATGATCGAAAGCCCCAGCGCAAAACGGCGCATCATTTGGACGGAACCTGAAGCGTCTTGTGGAAGAAATCAAAGGTTGCGTTAACGGCTTTCAGCGTTGCCGCGCGTGTGGACTCGGGCGTTTGACCAATAAAACTATGATCCACCGCAGGAATATAGATGGCCTCGATCGGGACTCCGGCCGATTTCAGCGCCGCTTCCATCTGGTGCGATTGCGACACATCAACCACCTGATCCTTCTCGCCGTGGATCAGCAGCATTGGCGGATCGTTGCGATCCACATGCTGGATCGGACTGACAGAGGCGACCTGTGCGGGCGTGCAGTCTTCCGGGCGGCAGCGCAGCAGCGCATATTCGGCTGGTTTCGGCGTTGGAGCCGTGGCTGCCTTTTGCAGCATCGGCGCAAAATCAAACACCCCATACCAGGTGACAGCAGCTTGAACGCATTCCGACCCCTTGGGGGCAGGCGATGGATCGACGGTTGTTTCGCCACAAGTCGTGGCAACAAGGCCCGTCAAATGCCCCCCGGCAGAGCCACCCCAGACACCGACACGTGCCGGATCAATGCCATAACGCGCGGCATTGGCTTTCAGGAAACGAATGGCCGCGCGCGCATCCTGAAGTTGCGCCGGAAAAGGAGCCTCCCCCGACAAGCGATATTCCAGGCTCGCCACAACAAAGCCCTCGCTCGCGAGCTTGGCCAGCACCGCCGGAAAATTAGCGAGCGCGCCTGATTGGCGTGTATGGCCACCCATCCAGCCACCCCCATGAATATACATAATCAGAGGCTTAGGGGCCTTGTCCGCAGGCAAATAGAGGTCCACCACCATGGGCCGGAACCCGGGAAGCGATGCATAGACCACGTCCGCAAGCCCCGTCACGCCATCGGCAAACTTCGTGACACGATCTGGATAGACATCGCCCAATGCCGGCTCTTTCGACACGTCAAATTCGCGCGGGGCAGCAGCAAGGGCGGATGTTGCGCTGAGCGCCAGCGACAGAACAAAGGCAGCGGCGGCTTTCATGACATTCTCTCCCAACTAACTATTTCGTACATACTACATCGCAAAGCGATGTTGGCAATCCGCATTGAGGGTCGGTTATTTTTTAACCCACGACAGGATGATTTCGGCAACTTGGGTCCGGCGCGTTTTGAGAGCCTTTTCTGAGCCCATGTCGACGCCGAAATTGCTATGGAACGTATAGCGGTTCGATACATTGTAAAAGCACAAGGCCGTGATCGACATGTGCAGATCCACGGGATCAATATCTTTCCGGAACACGCCGTCGGCCACGCCTTTGTCAATGATGGCACCCAACTGGGCAATGACTGACCGATTGCGTTCCTTCAAACCAGGGACATGGCCGATATGTTCGCCGTGATGAATATTCTCGTTCATCACCAGACGGACAAAATCGGGATTGGCCGCGTGATAATCAAAGGTCTGTTCAATTTGCGCGCGCAATGATTGTTCAGCAGGCAGTTCGCGGAAACGCGCCTCTGCTTCCTCTTCACGGCCACGGATATTCTCATAGGCCTGTTCAAGAACCGCGCGGTACAACTCTTCCTTGCTGCCGAAATAATAATAGATCATCCGTTTGGACGAGCTCGTCTTATCCGCAATTTCGTCGATGCGTGCGCCAGCGAGGCCCTTGTCAGAAAACTCCCGCGTCGCCACGTCCAGAATATTGCGACGTGTTTCATCCGCGTCGTTATTCCGTGCAACTGTTGATTTCTTACTGCGCGCCAAAGACCTACCCCCATATGCTCAGTTTTTGATTAGCCCGCTTGGCCAGAAACTCAATCGGCCAAATCAGATTTAAAGCGCGCCTGCGCGGCCAGACGGATCGACGCATTGGCGCCCCCATAGGCCTGATAGCCCCGGCGTTCGACCACTTCGAAAAAGACGCGCTTGGCAAAAGCACGGCTGTAAAACTGGAAATACTCCGCCTCGCCATCGCAATCATACAGGATGTTCAGGGCTGCCATGCGGTCGACCAAGCTGGGCGCCAAACCAAAGCGCGCTTCAAGATCATCGTAATAATTTCTGGGGATCTCCAGAACCGGCAAGCCATTGGCCACTGCGGCCTCTGCTG
>JAGWVG010000190.1 GCA_018970965.1 Alphaproteobacteria bacterium
TTCCAGTATTTACCAATCAGGGCGGCAAGGGGCCGTTGCTACGCCAGATTGTCGCTGATTATGCGCCGAGCAGCACCGTTTTTGTCGATGATCTGGGGCATAACCATTCGTCAGTGGCAGAGCATGCGCCCGATGTCTGGCGGTTGCATATGGTGGGCGAGCCGCGCCTTGCGCCACGCATCAAACCGCACCCGCGCGCCCATGCCCGCATTGACGATTGGCCCAGCGCGCGCCAGTGGATTTTAGATCGATTTGAAGAAGGAACCCCCAATGGGCAGTGACCACGCCACAACCGCCAATTCCCCTGAAGCGCGCTTGGCTGAATTGGGCCTTGTGTTGCCCGAAGCCGCCGCCCCAGTGGCCGCCTATGTGCCGACAGTGGAAGCCAGTGGCCTCCTCCATATTTCGGGCCAATTGCCCTTTGACAATGGCGAGGTGATGACGGGCCGTATCGGTGACAATCGCGATCCAGCCTATGGCGAAGCCGCCGCGCGGGCATGTGGTTTGATGCTGATTGCGCAGATGAAGGCCGCATTGGGCAGCTTGGATCGCGTGGTGCGCATTGTGAAGCTGGGCGTGTTTATCAATTCGCATGCCGACTTTACGGGCCAGCCTTTGGTTGCCAATGGCGCATCTAACTTGATGATTGATGTATTTGGCGATGCAGGCCGCCATGCGCGTTCGGCCGTAGGTGTGCCGGTGCTGCCGCGCGGTGCTGTGGTCGAGGTGGATGCCATTGTCGCCATCCGGCCCGCCTGATCCAGATATTAATGCCCGTGTGGCAGGCGGCGTTTCAGATCTGAGCGCCGCCCAATGGGATGCCTGTGCGGGCGGAGGTAACCCTTTTGTCTCGCACGCGTTTTTGGCGGCTCTGGAACAGTCCGGCAGCGTTGGGCCCGGGACGGGGTGGCAGCCGGCGCCGATTTTGATTGAGGATGCCGCTGGGCAATTGGCGGGCGCGCTGCCTGCCTATCTCAAATCGCACAGCCAGGGCGAATATGTGTTTGATCATGGCTGGGCCGAGGCGTGGCAGCGGGCAGGGGGGCAATATTACCCCAAGCTCCAAATCGCTGCGCCCTTCACCCCGGTGCCGGGTCCGCGTGCTCTGGCCCAGAGTGACGATGTTGCCCGCCAGCTTATCGCTGCGGCTGAGGCACTGACCGACCAGAATGACCTTTCTTCCGCGCACGCGACCTTTGTCGCGGCGGATCAATTGGAGCTGTTTCAGGCGGCGGATTGGTTGATCCGCGAGGGCATTCAATATCATTGGTTTAATGATGGCTATCGTGACTTTGACGATTTTCTAGCGGCGCTGTCGTCGCGCAAGCGCAAAGCCATTCGTAAGGAGCGCGCAGCAGCGCAAGCCGGGCTAAACATCCGCGCGCTGCGGGGCGCAGAGATTGAGGATGCCCATTGGGATGCCTTTTGGCATTTCTACCAAGATACCGGCGCACGCAAATGGGGACGGCCATATCTCACCCGCCGCTTCTTTTCTGAGATTGGTGCGACGATGGGCGATCAGATTTTGCTGTTTTTGGCAGAACGAGACGGCGCGCCCATTGCTGGGGCGCTTAACTTTCTTGGGTCAGATGCGCTTTATGGCCGCTATTGGGGCTGCACAGAGGATGTGCCCTTCCTCCACTTTGAACTCTGCTATTATCGCGCCATTGAAGAAGCGATTGCACTGGGCCTGCCGCGTGTCGAGGCGGGGGCGCAGGGAGAGCATAAGCTTGCGCGGGGCTATGTCGCCACGCCAACCTATTCAGCGCATTATATTCCGCATCCCGGCTTTCGTGCCGCGGTCACCGATTTTCTGGCGCGAGAGCGCCGGGCCGTTGCACGAGATATCGACTATCTGGGGGAATTAACGCCGTTTCGCAAAGGCGCTTAGGCGGCCTGCCGCGGAACCCCCACCAGCCAATCACGCGCGGCGCGCTGGGCCAAAGCAATATCGCGGGCAGACATTTCAGCAGCAAGGTCAGCCCGATATTGCTGCGCCCGATCATCACCGCCCATGGCTGCTAAATTAAACCATTTATGCGCTTCGACGTAATCAGCAGCAATGCCATCCAGCCCCGAGGCATAGGCAATGCCCAATTCAAAACAGGCATCAGGCGCGCCATTGGCTGCGTCTCTAAGCCAGCGGTTTATCTTGAACACCCCGTTGATCAATGTGTCTGCCATAATCGTCCACCCTCAGTCCTTGTTGGAGAAGGGCAGTGGACCAAAATGGTTTAAACAAGCGGTTAATTGGGTCGAAAATTTCTCAGTTGGGCAGAACAGCAAGGTTATCAATCAAGCGTGCTTTGCCAATACGTGCCGCTGCGAGCAGCCGGCCGGGCCGATCCAGTTTTTCCAGAGGAATCAACGTGTCAGCAGCAACCAGCTCAACATAATCCACTGAAGAAAAACCGGCTTTGAGAAGTGCGGATGGCACTGCCGCGAGTGCGGCTGAAATTTCTTCCCCGCCTTCCACGGCACGCGCGGCTTGCTCCAAAGCGCGCGGCAATGCGACGGCGGCTGCACGTTCGTCTGGGGTTAAATAGGCGTTGCGCGAGGATAGGGCGAGTCCATCTTCCTCGCGCTGAGTCGGAAAGCCAACCACCTCCACGCCCAAATCGAGATCAGCCGCCATACGGCGGATAATGGCCAATTGTTGCCAATCCTTCTCGCCAAAAATCGCGATGTCGGGCCGAACTTGATTGAAGAGCTTGGCAACCACAGTCGCCACACCATCAAAATGGCCGGGCCGCGCAGCGCCGCACAGCCGGTCTGGCAGGCCCTCAACACGGATGTTGGTGGCAAAGCCAGCGGGGTACATCTCGTCCACTGGCGGCATCCACAGCACATCGACACCTGCCGCAATCAATTTGGCGGAATCAGCTTCTGCGCGACGCGGATAAGCATCAAAATCTTCATTCGGCCCAAATTGCTTGGGGTTAACGAAGATGGATACCACCACGCGTGCTGCGCGCATCTTTGCGTCGGCCACCAATGCCAAATGCCCGTCATGCAACGCCCCCATGGTCGGGACCAACGCAACATTTTCTCCCGCTGCGCGAAAGCTGTTCAAAATTGCGGTCAGTGCGGCACGATCATGGATGGTTTGCACGGTCTATCCTGCACGGCTATTAATGGGCTTCGTCTCTAGCGAGGGTAAGGGAGACGAATCAAGGAAGGATCACAGCAGGTCTATGTCGGGGGTAAAGCCGCACATCATCGTCTTCGCCAATGAAAAGGGCGGGTCTGGCAAATCAACGACGGCGGTCCACACGGCGGTCGCGCTATCGGTTTCGGGCCACAAGGTTGCGGCGCTTGATTTGGACACGCGCCAGCGCACTTTGGCGCGCTATCTCGAAAACCGCGAGGCAACTGTGCGTCGCCGCGATGCTGAGCTGGATGTCCCAAGCTATTCCGTTCTCGATCCGTTGACCGAGGCGGCCTTGGATGCCGAGATTGCCCGCCTGGGCTTGGGCCAAGATTTTGTAATCATCGACACACCAGGGCGCGATGACCCTGTGGCGCGTGCAGCGATCGCCCGCGCGGATACGCTGGTGACGCCCATTAATGACAGCTTTGTTGACCTTGATTTGATTGGTCAGGTCGATCCGGAAAGTTTCCGCGTCAGCAAGCCAAGTTTCTATGCCGAATTGATCTGGGATTTGCGCAAAGAACGCGCGCGTGCCGATGGTGGAACGGTGGATTGGGTGCTGCTGCGCAACCGCCTTCAGCATTTAGACGCGCATAATATGCGCCGCGTTGGGGCGGCTTTAGGGGAGTTGTCGAAACGTGTGGGGTTCCGCACCGTGCCGGGGCTGAGCGAACGCGTAATTTATCGCGAGCTGTTTCCCAAAGGCCTCACGCTTTTGGACAAAAAACAATTGGGCGGATTTTCGGTCAGCCATGTC
>JAGWVG010000191.1 GCA_018970965.1 Alphaproteobacteria bacterium
TAAAAAGGCACGTTCCCCTTCAACCTTATCTGGCGTCAGCATTGCATCTGCCCGTGCGCGGACGGCGGCTGCTTCGGGCAAATCTGGGTAAAGCCGCGCCAGACGGAGCACCTGCCACCAGCCATGGACACAGCTGTGCCAATCAAAGCTGCCATGAAAAATCGGGTGGTGGTCAATTGGCGGCTTTGCGTCTTCCGGGCCCATCAACACCAGATCCATTTTATACGGATATTCGCGGCCCAAATGCGAAAGCGTCAGCGCCATAAAATGCGCGGCTGTTGTTGGGTCAAGCTGGGTCATGCGCGCGCCTTACCGGAATGCGAAAATATAGATGAAGCCAATATTGATGACGAGCAACGGAAGCGCGGTGGCCACCTGTCGCCGCACCACGCCGTAACGATCTTGCAGCTCTAACAAGGCTGCCGGCACCAAGTTGAAATTGGCCGCCATTGGCGTCATCAGCGTGCCGCAAAATCCTGCCAACATGCCAATTGCTGCGACAACTGCGGCATTGCCCTGATATTGGGTGATCAGCAGCGGCATGCCAATTGCCGCCATCATCACGGGGAAGGCGGCAAAGGCGTTGCCCATAATCATCGTGAAAAGCGCCATCCCTAAACCATAGGCGATAACAGCCGCCAACAAACTGCCAGAGGGGATCAGCGTGCGCATCATATCCCCCACCACGCCGCCCACGCCTGCTACGGCAAAGACTGCCCCAAGGCTGGCAAGCATCTGCGGCAAAATGGCTGCCCAACCGACGGAATCGAGCAGTCGACGCCCTTCCTGCAGCGCATGGGCGGGGCGTGCGTGCATGACGCCAAGTCCCGTGACCAGCGCCAAAATTGTGCCCACCCCCAGCGCAATCAACGTTGCTTGTTTGGCTTCGACCAAAGTTGGGAATGCCTTGAAGACAAACGTGCCAATAAGCGCTGTCACGGGGATGATAAGCGCAATGCCAAAAAGCCGCCCGGCAGAGGCTGGCGTTGATGGGGGCGTTGATGCGGGCGCGACGCCACGGCCCAATTGGCCTGTGCCAGCGATCAAAGTGAGGGCTATGACCAACAGCCCATTGCCAAAATCTCCCAGACTGTCTCCGCCCCACATGCTCAGCGCTAACAGGCCCCAAAATATAGCATTGCCCCAGCGCTTGGCATTGCTGGCATCCCGCAGGCTCAACAGACTGACGGCCGCAAAAAACGCGCCTGTAAGTGCATAGACCCAATGCAGCGTGATCATTTGGCCGCCCCCTTCATCCGCATCGCACCACGCTCAGCAAGCCGCCGATCCAGGCGCATAAGTCGCCAGCCATGAACAATGAAGGCCGCGATTGCGGTTGGGATGGCCCAAACCGACAGCGCAAAGGGCTCAAGCAATATGCCATATTGCTCCATCACGCCTTTCATCAGCAGGATCGACCCGATAGCGAGAAAAATATCTTCGCCAAAAAAGATGCCCACATTGTCCGTGGCGGCAGACCATTCGCGAATCTCATCGCGCAAATCTGCATCAAGGGGGCCGGCCTGCGCCTCGGCAGATGCTTCTGCCATTGGGGCGACCAACGGGCGCACTGTTTGCGCATGGCCCGCAATTGAGGTGAGGCCAATAGCAGCCGTCGCCTGGCGCAGCAGCAAATAGCCCATCAGCAAGCGCCCGGTGGTTGCGCTGTGCAGCCGTAAGATCATCTCGCGTGCCCGCTGCTGCAAGCCCTTGGCCTCAAGCAGTCCAATAACCGGCAAGACAATCCAGATGATGCTCACATAGCGTGCATCGTTAAAGGCTTTGCCAAAGGCGGCGATAATCGCATGCACATCCATGCCACCGGCAAGGCCTGTGGCGAGGGCTGCCGCAAGGATCACCGCCATAGGATTAATGCGCAGCGCAAATCCGATGAGGAGGATCGCAATACCTGACAACACCCACATAAATCCCCCCCTTGCTTTGCGCTTTTACTCTGTGTCGGGGCGACCATAGCCGCCGCCGCCCGGTGTCTCGATTACAAAAATATCACCTGCCGCCATCTCGGCGGCCGCGGTTGCGGGCAAGTCTTCCACGCGCCCATCGGTGCGGACCACTTGATTGCGCCCTGGCGCCCCAGATTGTCCGCCCGCGAGCCCAAAAGGCGGCACTGCGCGCCGATTAGAGAGGATGCCCGCTGTCATCGGCTCCAAAAAGCGGATGCGCCGTGTGGCGCCATTGCCGCCCTGCGTGGCGCCTGATCCCCCTGACCCGTGACGAATGGAAAATTCTTCCAGCCGCACGGGAAAGCGCGTTTCCAAAATTTCGGGATCCGTGAGGCGGCTGTTGGTCATATGGGTTTGCACCACATCCGCGCCCGCAAAGCCCGGCCCAGCCCCGGCCCCTCCGGCAATGGTTTCATAATATTGGTAGCGCGCATTGCCGAAGGTGAAATTGTTCATTGTCCCCTGCGCTGCCGCCATCGCACCCAGCGCGCCAAAAAGCGCGTCGGTTACGGCTTGGCTCGTCTCGACATTGCCTGCAACAACGGCTGCCGGATAGCGCGGGTTGAGCATCGACCCCTCGGGAACGCGGATCGACACAGGGCGCAAACAGCCCTCGTTCATTGGCACGGCATCATCAATCAATGTGCGCATTACATAGAGCACTGCTGCGCGCACCACGGGCAAAGGTGCATTGAAATTGCCAGGCAATTGGGCGCTGGTGCCTGCAAAATCAATGACGACGCTGCCATTGGCTTGATCCACCGCCACCGAGACATGAATTTCTGCGCCATTATCCAGGGCGTAAGCAAAGTGGCCATTGTGCAACTGGCTGATAAGCGCGCGCACGGCGGCTTCAGAATAAGCCTGAATATGGCGCATATAGGCCGACACTGCGTCAGCCCCATAAAGCCCCGCAATGCGCTGCAACTCAGACGCGCCCTTGGTGCAGGCTGCGACTTGGGCTTTTAAGTCTGCAATATTTTGGTCCACATTGCGCGAAGGCCATGGCCCAGCGGACAAGCGCGCGCGGGTGGTCTCCTCCAGAAACGCGCCGCTTTCCACAATCAGCACATTGTCCAACAAAATGCCTTCGTCTTCGACGCTCTGGCTATTGGGCGGCATTGATCCGGGGCTGATACCGCCAATGTCGGCATGGTGGCCGCGGGCTGCAACAAACCAGCTTGGGGCGGCATCGCTGGCGTCGGCAAATACAGGCATGATGACTGTAATATCGGGCAAATGGGTGCCGCCTTCATAAGGCGCGTTGAGCGCATAGACATCGCCCTGCAAAATGCCGCGCCCGTCTATGCCATTGCCCCGCTTGCGCAAAATGGTGCGAACGCTTTCTCCCATTGATCCTAAATGCACGGGCATATGCGGCGCATTGGCCACCAAATTCCCCTCATGGTCAAAAAGCGCGCAGGAAAAATCCAACCGCTCTCGGATGTTGACCGAAGAGGCACTTTGTTGAAGCGCCGCGCCCATATCTTCGGCGATCGACATGAAGATGCCGCCCATAACCTCCAACATGATGGGGTCGGCACGTGTGGCGTCAATTTGTTTAGAGTGTGTCGCCACGGCGCGCTCTAAAATCAGATTGCCCAAGCTATCGACACAGGCCGCCCATCCCGGCTCGACGCAAATGGTCGATACCGGATCAATGATGATCGCCGGCCCGTTAACCGCGGCGCCAGCGCTTAGGGCTGCGCGGTCAAATAGGGGCGCCTCATGCCACGCGCCTGCCATGTAACAGCGGACATGTTCTTGCGCTTGGGCTTGCGCCTGTGTGGCGGCGTCCTGCGCGCGCGCCAAGGGCGCCTCTGTCGGGCACACGGCTTCCGTGCGGATAAGATCCACCACCAAGGGCCCGCTGCCGACAAAACCAAATT
>JAGWVG010000192.1 GCA_018970965.1 Alphaproteobacteria bacterium
CGCCGCCTGCCCGGCCCGGTCTTTCATTATATAGATGGTGCAGCGGATGACGAGGTAACGCGCCGCCGCAACAGCGCTGCCTTTGAGACATGTGACCTTGTGCCCAATGTGCTGGCGGGCGTTGCCGATATTGACATGCGCACAACACTCATGGGGCGGGAAATCGCGATGCCGCTCTTCCTTTCCCCCACGGCGTTACAGCGTGTCTTTCACTGGCAGGGCGAACGCGCGGTCGCCCGGGCGGCTGAGCGTTTTGGAACGTTCTTCGGCATTTCCAGTCTGGCGACTGTGTCGATTGAGGAAATTGGCGAAACAATGTCCAGCCCCAAGCTGTTCCAGCTCTATATCCACAAGGATAAGGGGCTGAACCATGCGATGGTTGAGGCGTGCAAGGCCGCAAAATTTGATGCCATTGCGCTGACCGTTGATACAATTGTCAGCGGCAATCGCGAGCGCTGTATGCAAACAGGCTTCACCTCGCCCCCGCGCCTCACGCCAGCATCGGCCATTGATTTTGCGCTGCACCCGCGTTGGACGCTCAATTATCTGCTGCGCGAAAAATTTGAGCTGTCGAACCTTAAAAACCATGTGCGTGAGGGGTCAGACAAGGCGATTTCCATTCAAGATTATTTCAACACCATGCTCGACACATCGATGGACTGGTCCACCGCGGAAAAGGTCCGTGCAGATTGGGGCGGGCAGTTCTGCCTCAAAGGCATTATGTCTGTGCAGGATGCAAAGCGCGCCGTCGATATTGGCGCAACGGCGATCATGGTCTCCAACCATGGCGGACGGCAGCTTGATGGCAGCCGCGCGCCGTTTGACCAATTGGCCGAAATTGTCGACGCCGTCGGCGACAAGATTGATGTGATTTGTGATGGCGGGATTACCCGGGGCAGCCATGTGCTCAAAGCGCTCTCTGTCGGGGCCAAGGCCTGTTCGGGCGGGCGGCTATATCTTTATGCGCTGGCAGCCGCTGGGCAACCAGGCGTGGAACGCGTTCTGGGCAAGCTGAACGATGAAATTGCGCGCGGCATGCGGCTGATGGGCGCCAAATCCGTGAAAGACCTCAATCGCACCAATTTGCGCTGGCACTAAGCGACGTCGGTAAAGCGTACCAGCCGATCCCCTGCCGGCACATGAATTGCAACAATGCGGCCCAATGGCGCGCGGATGGCATCATGCGTGGCGGGCATTCCGCCCGTCAGCGCGCCAAATGCCGGCAGAATGAGCTTGCTCGGCCCTTCAACAAAGCACGGGCGGGTCACGCTCCGGCCGCGCGCCATGCTTTTATGCTTGGGATGAAAATGGCCAGAAATTTCGGGGCGCAGATCAGCCGGGTCCGCCTCATGCCGCAGAATAAGCCCATCAACTTCGGCCTCTACGCTTATTGTGCCGCCAATCTCCGAGACCAGCGCGGCATCATGATTGCCGGTGATCCATGTCCACTGGGTGGCCGCAATCAAAGCGTCGAGCCTTTGGCGCGCTGGCGCAGGCAGACGCGATGGTCCGTCGGAATCATGAAAATTATCGCCCAGGCACCAAATTTCGCGCACCTTAGCTGCGTCAACCAACGCGGTCAGGGCATCAAGTGTGGAAAGGCTATCTTGCGGCGGCAGCATTTGACCGCGCGCAGCAAACCAGCTGGCTTTTTCGAGATGCAAATCTGCGACAATCAGCGCGGCGCGTGCAGGCCAATATAAAGCCCGACCCCCGACAACGCGAAACTCATGCCCCCCAAAGGGAAGCCTTAACATTAGCCTTGTTGCGCGTCGTCTTCGCCCGCTTGCTCAAACCAAGCTTCCACCGGGCCAGACAGCTTGAGCAACAACGGCTTTCCCCGACGATCCATCGTCTTGCCCGCTTGCACGCGGACCCAGCCTTCGGAAATGCAATATTCCTCAACATCGCGGCGTTCGACACCGCGGAAGCGGATGCCAACGCCCCGGCGCAGAACATCCACATTGAAATGCGGGCTAACAGGATCAATCGACAAGCGGTCAGGAGGCGTATCAGTCATGCCGGGCGCCATGCCCCAAAGCGGCGCAACGTGCAATCCCGTTGCAATGCCCGGCGTCTCGCCATAGCCTTGGGGTCAACGCTAGCTGGGGGAGAATATGTGATGGCGTTGCGTGTCTATCTGATCCTGTGCTGGATCCTCTTATTGGCCTATACTGCATCGGTTGTAGGTGATCATGGGCTCAACCTGCTGCCCATCTTCTTTGGAGATATTGCCCGCATGGGCTGGCCGGGCCAGTTTAACCTAGATTTTATGCTGATGCTTAGCCTGTCCGCTTTGTGGACAGCGTGGCGCAATCGCTTTTCAGCCTTGGGGCTGGGCCTTGGGCTGATCGCTTTTTTCGGCGGGGCCGGCTTCTTGCTGCCCTATCTCACTTTTCTCAGCATCCGCAGCCGGGGCAATATTGGGCTTATCCTGACTGGGCGCAGCTGAAGCGTCCGCCTTCGCAAGCGGATCGGGCAGCGGCGGCGGCGTTTTGCGGCCCCGCAGCGCATCAATCTCTGCCTGCCGCTTATTCAGATAATAAGCACGCAACGCGGCATAGGGATCCTTTGTCTCGGTGCGCAGTCGCGTCAGTTCCGCATCAAACTCCGCCCGATCATCAAGCGAGCTGAGCACGCCTGCAGGGATCGCGTAGAAGATATTGTTAAACGGCGGGCCCGCAACGGTCGGGATCAACGAGAGATCCATCAACCGCCCGATCACATCGCGTAATGTGGTTGGCCCGATAAAGGGCAGGTAGAGATAAGGGCCAGATTTAATGCCGTAATAGCCCATCGTATAGGCAAAGCCGTTGACGCGATGCGGCAAGTTGAAGGGCTTTTTCTTCGCCACGTCAATCAAGCCAACCACACCAATGGTCGAATTAATGCCAAAGCGGCCAAAGGTTTCGGCCGCCTTGCCAAATTTGTGCTGAAGGATGAAATTCACAAAGGCGATGGGCTCGCCAATGTTGGACAGAAAGTGTCGGATGCCTTTGCGCAGCGGCCCGGGCAATTTATCGCGATAGGCAATGGCGACCGGCCCGACAAAGGCCTTGTCGACAGATTGGATAACCTCAAAGCTGGTCTCATTAATGTTTTCCAGCGGATCGGCAGCAATCGCACGGCGCTTGGCTGTCACCACAATGTCTTCAGGCTCATCCTGCGCCGCAGCAACGGAAGGCGGCGCAGAGGGCAGCGCTGTTACTGTTGGGGCGATTGTGGGCAAAGGGGGCGCGGCGGCAGGTGTCGCAGCGGTGCTGTTGGCGACAGGGTCAACACTCACCGATGCGTCCGCCGATTGCGCCGAACTGGTTGCCAAAGCAAATGCAAGAACAGTGGCAGAAACGCCCAAGATAAATCCCTTTCCGAGCATTGTGCCCGATGGCGCACCGCCATAACGCCCAAAACTGACTCAAGATGCGAGTCTGCATGGGCTATACGGAAGGCCGCATAGCCGCGCCAAAGCATTTCGGCCATTAATTTGTCATGAATAAGGACATTTCTTCTGGCCCGGAGGCATTACTGGCGGCGCGCGCTGCAGCTCTGGCGCGGCTTGCGGCCTTTGCGCCGCAGGCGGGGCCAGATTATGCCCAATGGCGCAATTATGATTTTGGCCAAGGGGCACATCGACATGTCTCATGCCTCTCCCCCTATATCCGCCATCGTTTGATAACCGAAGAAGAGGTCGTGCGCGCGGTGCTGGCACAGCACAGCCCGCAAATGGCGGAAAAATTTATCCAAGAAGTCTATTGGCGAACCTATTGGAAGGGCTGGTTGGAAATGAGGCCCAGCCTATGGGCAGATTATCTGGCTGACCTCGCAAAGCTGGGCCCACCCTCACC
>JAGWVG010000193.1 GCA_018970965.1 Alphaproteobacteria bacterium
CAGCAGGGTATTTCCGGTTACAATAACAACTGGGGCGATTGCTGTGCGCGTGATTATGACCTGCGCTATACCGATCAGGCACCCTATCTCGCGCTTGATTTGGACACCGACCAGTTTGTGCTCGATGGCAGTGTGCGTCGTGAATATCTGAAGGCTACGGGTTGGGCTCAGGGCGGTGGATCGCCCTTCCTGGTCAACTCAAACGGCGTGCAGATTGCGGCAATCACCTCTAACGGCACGCGTGAAACACTGGATTACACGCGCAGCTACACCAACTGGACGGTGGGTGCCTTGTATAAGGCCGATGAAAACACCAGCCTGTTTGCGCGCACGTCTCGCGGTGGCCGCTTCAACAGCGATCGTCAGATCCTGAGCGGTAAGTTTGCAGCAGATGGGTCGCTGAACCAGCAGGGCATCACGCCGTCAGTTGATTACGTCAATCAGCATGAAATTGGCGTGAAGAACCGGGGTGAATTGCTGGGTGGTCGCTATACGGCTGAACTCTCGCTGTTGAAGGCAAACTTCAAGCAGAGCACCTATGAACTGTCCGCCACGCGCTGCAATGGTTCGGGTGGCTGCATTATCGATGCCAGCTTCAAGTCAACGGGTGCAGAATTCTACGGCACCTATCGTATCGGCGGCTTCACGCTCTTTGGTACAGCAACTTATACCAAGGCAAAACGCAAATTGTCGGGTGCAACGGCGTATACACGTGCCCCCAACCTGCCCAACCTTGGCTATACGATTTCCGCCAATTATGACGTGAATGAAATGGCCAGTGTTGGCATCAGCACAACTGGCCAAACCAGCACTGTCGATGATGCGCAGAACATCTATTCGGGCGGCGCTATCTTCAACGGCAACATCGTGTTCCGTCCGCTGAGCAATTTGGAATTGGGCATTCAGGCTTACAACCTGTTCAACCGCCTTGATTTCCGCGGCAATGGCAACACGTTGGTCAGCAGCTCGGGCACGAGTGCGGTGATCAGCGGGACGCCGGTTATCGGCCGTACCTTTACGGGTTCGGTTCGTGTGCGCTTCTAATCCGCTAGTGGCGAGCTGAATGGCTTGCCAAATCGAGAAAAAGGGGGATGGGGAGCGGCGTGCCGCTCCCCATTTTTCAATGGGGCGTTTGACACCCATTGGCCTAAGCTAGCGACAAGCCCTGCCCAGCTCAGGGTGGCGATATAAGGGATGGAGTTTGTTATGTTGGGGGATCGCGCCATTCGTTCCGTCGTCATTGTCGGCGGCGGCACCGCGGGTTGGATGACGGCTGCGGCCTTGGCCAATGCGTTGCAGCGCAATTGCCAGATTACGCTGATTGAATCGGATGACATCGGCACTGTGGGCGTGGGGGAAGCCACCATTCCGCCGATCCGCACTTTTAACGAGACGCTGGGCATTCAAGAGGCAGATTTTGTCCGCGCGACCAAAGGATCTTTCAAATTAGGCATCGAATTTGTGAATTGGGGTTGGCAAGGTCAGCGCTATTTTCACCCCTTTGGCACGCATGGCCGCAATTTTGATATGGTGCCGCTGCATCAATATTGGCTGGAGGCGCAGGCCCAAGGCAAGGCACCCGCGCTGGATGATTTGTCAATGGCATGGGCGGCAGCCAAGCGCGGCCGTTTTGCACCGCCAATTGCCGATCAACGCCATGTTCTCTCTACGTTTGATTATGCCTATCATTTTGATGCGGGCCTTTATGCCCGTTTTTTGCGCGACTATTCTGAGACGCGCGGCGTCACACGGGTTGAAGGCAAAATTGCGGATGTTCGCCTAAGAGGTGAAACGGGTTTTGTGGATGCAGTCGCGCTGGAAGATGGCCGCGCCTTTGCCGCCGATTTGTTTATCGATTGCTCTGGCTTTCGGGGGCTGTTGATCGAAGAGGCGCTTGGCACGGGATATCAAGATTGGACGCATTGGCTGCCTTGCGATCGCGCAATGGCAGTGCCCTGTGCCAAGGGCGGAGATTTTACCCCCTATACGCGCTCTACCGCGCGCGAAGCGGGCTGGCAGTGGCGTATCCCGCTGCAACATCGCACGGGCAATGGCTATGTCTATTGCAGCAACTTTATTTCAGATGACGCGGTGCGCGAAACGCTGCTCGCCAATTTGGATGGTGCGGCCTTAGCGGATCCCAAGCCGCTGCGCTTTGTCACGGGGCGGCGCAATTTGTTTTGGAACCGCAATGTCATCGCCATTGGATTGTCGGGTGGCTTTATGGAGCCGTTGGAATCCACCAGCATCCACCTTATTCAAGCTGGCATTTCTAAGCTGCTGGCGCTGTTCCCGGATCGTGACTGCGATCCTTTGGTGACGGACGAATATAACCGCATTGCGATTAATGAGTTTGAGCGCATCCGCGACTTCATCATTCTCCATTACAAGTTGACCCAGCGCGAGGACACGGAGCTTTGGCGGTATTGCCAAAATATGTCTGTACCTGACACCGTGGCGTGGAAGATTGATCACTTCCGCCGCTATGGGCGGCTTTTGTCGCGCGATGCGGACTTATTTGGGCCCGCCAGCTGGCTGGCTGTGCATATTGGCCAAGGCAATTTTCCCGAAGGCCGAGATCCATTGCTTGCGCATCGTGGGGAGGGGCAGGCCGACTGGCTGTTCAAGCTCGAAGCCGCTCTCTCGCGCGCGGCAGAGCAGTTGCCGACGCATGAAGCCTTTATTGCCCAGAATTGTGCGGCGTCAGCTTAAGCCAAAGCTCTAAGATGTTTAGATGATGGGGGCGTTTTCAACGCTGCCCAGCATAGCCAGCATCCGCTTGGTCGCATCGTCGGTCAGCGCGACGAAAATGCGGCGGGCATCGGCTGGATCTGTCCAACGACGGACGAGCCCGCGGTCTGCCAGTTCACGAATTTTGCGAATGGCGGTGGACGCTGGCACGGATGCCGCAATCGCGACGCTGGTGACAGACTCCTGACGGTTTTCAATATGGGCTGCCGTCAGTTCCAACAAAATATCCCATGAGGGGTCTGAAAACAGATCGCCTTCAAAATATTTCTGACGATTGCGGCGCGCTTTAATAATCGCCTTGAGAACCGACGGATGAATGGCGTTGGGGTTTGCCATTGCCGCTGCGATATCTTCATCCGTATCGACGCTGTCGCGGTCACTCACGCCCAATTTATCCATCAGCGCGGTCAGAGCCGTCTGAATATGAGCAATTGATTCTTCCACGCGACCAGAAGGCGCCGCAGCGCCGTTGCCCACCAAGCGCAGCGTCGCACGCTCAATTGCAGCGCGGAAGTTGTCGCGCGATACGGGCTTGTTCAGAAAATCAATTACACCTTGCTGCATAGCCTGCACGGCAAGTTCAATCGACGGGCTGGCAGTCAGTAAAATAGCGAAGAAATTCCTACCATTTTGGCAGTTTTCACTCAATTTCTGGATCAGATTTAGGCCGGATCCGCTGGGCAAATTTGTGTCCGAGATGACCAGATTGATCTCTGGGCGTGCTGAAAACAGCTCTACAGCGGCCTCAATCGACGTCGCGGATAAGCAATAATGCCCCATAGATTGAACGACCTCGGCCTGTTCCGTAAGGGCAGCTTTGTCGCCATCAACCAGCAGCACGTGGAGCGCCAATCGCTGGGCAGACTGTATGTTTCCTTCCAACATGATGCGAAATTCTACCCCACCAAATCGGCACAATCCATGTGGCCTTTGTGGCCCCCAGACGATGCACAGTCCCCACGACAATGCCGCTTCAGCAATAAACTACAACCGAATCAGAATGATAAGAACCAAAAACGCTGCCATTTTGCATCAGTTGACCACTAACCGGGGTTATAGGATTGCGCGGCGAGCCCAGCGGAGGCA
>JAGWVG010000006.1 GCA_018970965.1 Alphaproteobacteria bacterium
CGGCCCGTTTCAATCGCGCGTGCGGCGCCCCGGGCATTCATCACCAGGCCAATATACGTCACATCATCGCGCAAGGGCAGCGCAGCGCACACGGCCTCAGCGTCCGCCATTTGGGGGACAGCCTTGGGATTTACAAAACTTGTCACTTCCATGCGCCGCGCCCCCGCCGCAATCGCGCGTTCAATCAGCGCGACTTTATCTGCGGTGGACACCAGAGTTTTTTCATTCTGGAGCCCGTCGCGGGGAGAGACCTCAACGATTTCGATCGATTTTGAATACATTCTTTAGTTTACCCTCGCGCTGGATCGAGGTGGGTGAGGCCATTATGTGCATCGCTATAGGCATGGTAGGCGCGCAAGATATGGCCGGCCATAATTGCCTCTGCCCAAGCGCCATCACGCCGCGCAAATGCGGCAATGAGCTCCTCATGCTCGTTATAGGATCGCACCAATGCCTCACGGCTGTAATGATGGGCTGTGCGCCAAACCACGGGCTGCTCAATAAGGGTGCTTAAAAGCGCTGAAAGCCGCCGAGATCCTGCAGCTTCGAGGATTTCGGAATGGAAATCGCGATTGCCATCCAAAAAGCCGCCAACATCGGGTGTGGGCTGGTGAATCGCCTGGGCAATGCGCAGATTCGCAGCGCGAATCCGTTCTAAAGCGGCATCAGACATACGTTCTGCTGCACGTTTTGCCGCGCGGCCTTCCAATATAGCGCGCAGCTCAAATGCATCGGCAACATCATCGAGCGACCAATCCGCCACAAAGCTGCGCTGCGTGTCTGTCCGAGTTACAAGAAGGTCGGATTCCAGGCGTCGCAGCGCATCACGTACCGGTGTTCGAGAGACACCACACCGCTCTGCCAGAGCTTCCTCTGCCAGTTGCCCACCGGCTGGCAATTCCCCCGAAAGGATCATGCTGCGGATGGTTTCGTAAGCGCGGTTGGAGGCGCGGGACATTTAGACTCCAAAAAACTTGACCTGAGACATTTGTATACAATAATGTCCTAACCCATCAAGCCGCGATCGCCATGGGGGCGCAAAAAACACGTGGTGCTTGGACAGGGAGGTCGCCAGTTAAAAGGTCGACCCAAAACAGGGAGGTATCGATGCGTCGTTCCCAATGGATTCTTCTAAGCACAGTCTGCGGACTGGGCCTTGCAACTGCGCCGGCTGTTGCGCAGCAAGCACCAGCATCGGCTGAGGCTTCTGACGAGTCTGCCATCATTGTTACAGCGCGCCGCCAGAATGAACGTCTGCAAGATGTTCCGGCGTCGGTCGCTGTGCTGACAAGCGATACGCTGCAGCGCACAGGCGCCGTGAAGGCGGAAGATTTTGTGAAGCTGACACCGGGCGTGACGATTGTTACGGGCACCGCTGAAGCTGGTGATACGCAAATCAACATTCGCGGCATTAATGGCGCGCGCGACGCAGAAAGCTCGGTTGCGCTGGTTGTTGACGGCATTTTGAAGACCAACACCGCGCAGCTCAATCAGCCGCAAGGTACGTTGCAGCAGGTTGAAATGCTGAAGGGCCCGCAAGGCGCCATTTACGGCCGCAACGCGGCTGCTGGCGCGATTGTTATCCAAACGCTGAAGCCTACGGATACGCTGACGGGTGCGGCTAAAGTCTCTTACGGCCAATATAATACGTTGGAAGCAACAGCGCATGTCGCCGGCCCGATCAGCGATAAGCTGGGCTTTGTCCTTTCGGGCTATGCCGCAAGCACCGATGGTTTTTACACCAATGTGCTGACCAAAGAAAAATCAGTCGACGACAAGCAAAATTGGGCTGTCGATGGACGTTTGGTCTATGGTCAGGGCACAGCCACGCAGCTGGACCTCAAGGCCCGCTACGCCAAGTTCAGCGGGGCCTCGCTGCCGTTTAACGCGGCTTTCCATCTTCCCAATTTTGCAGCGGCCAACCCCGCCTTTTACGAAGATGTGAACAAGCATCCCTTCAAATTCTATAACAATATCCGTCCGACCAACGATCAGAAGAGCGTCGATCTTTCGCTGAAGCTGGATCAGGAATTGTCTGATTCCCTGAAGCTGGTTGCATGGGGCCTCTATTCTGATGTGAAGCAGGATCTGGTGGCTGACGGCACCTCGGCAGATTTTGCGCGCTTCATCAGCTCGAAGGATCCGCGCGTTCAATCGTCAATCAACTCCTGCTTTGCCAGCACGGCCGCGTTGAAGGGCTATCCGGTTAACCAGCCAGGTGCCATCGGCCAAATTCCGGTGCCGTTCATTTTTGCGCCCGCCAATGGCTCGACCTTTGGGCCGTACAGCCCCACGACCTGCGACGGCACGCAATATCAGCTGCGCAATCAGAAGGATTTCAGCACCGAAGTTCGCTTGATTGGGGATGCGGGTGATGTGAGCTGGCAAGTGGGCGCCTATTATCTGAACATCAAGCGCAAGGTAGGCGTCAGCCTCGGCGCTGATACAGGTGCAGGCGTCATCAAGCAGCTGTATAACAACGCAACCTCGTCTAACCCAACGACATTGCTGTTGGCTGACCAGTTCAAGACCAATGTTTATGCAGCCTTCGCTTCGGCCGAATATAAGCCGAATGACAAGTTCAATGCCGGCATCGCGCTGCGGTATGATATTGAAGATCGTAAATCATCTTCGCTCGTGCCGACAGCAACTGATCCGTTTACGGGTGGCCCGATTAACCCTGGCCAAGCCTTTGGTAAGCTGACTGACAAGAGCGCGAGCTTCAAGCAGTTCGAGCCCAAGGTCACTGTAAGCTACAAGCCGACCAGCGATCTGAACCTGTATGCCAACTGGGGTATCGGCTTCAAATCGGGCGGCTTTAACAACCAAGGCTCGGCACAGCTGATCCGCGACAATTTCGTGTCCGCCTTTGGCGCGAATGTGAAGGTTAACGATCAGTATGACAAGGAATGGTCAAGCGCGTTTGAAGGCGGCGTGAAGGGCAATCTGCTCGACGGCAAGGTCACCTTCGATCTGGCTGGCTATTACACGCAGGTTCACAACATGCAGTTCTTCGAGTTCTTCGTCGGCGGCTTCGGCTTGCTGCGCGTCGTCTCGAACATTGATCGCGTTGACTTGAAGGGCTTGGAAGCCACAACCACGATCAAGCCGATGCGCGGTGTCCGCCTGTTCGGTTCGTTCAACTACACGGACAGCGAGATTAAGAAGAACAGCTCGCGCCCGTACACGGTTGGCAACAAGTCGCCCTACACGGCGGATTACACGCTGAACGCAGGGGTTGAGCTTGAAAAGCCGCTCAATGATGGGCTCAAGGTGTTTGCACGTGCCGATTATCGTCTGACCGGCCCGACTTGGTTCCATACTGTACAGAACCAGTCGATCCCAACCCTGTTCTCGGGTCTGCTGCCGATTTCGGCGCTGCAGCTTCCGGCAGTCGTTGGTAACGGCAAATATGATGTGGCACGCCGCGATGCCTTTGGCGTGGCCAATGTCCGCTTGGGCATTCAGGGCGATCGTTATGGCGTGTCGATCTTCGCCAACAACGTCACCAACAAGAAGTATCTGAACGAAGTCATTACCGCTGTGGAATTTGGCGGTTCGTTCATCACGCCGGGCACCCGGCGCTTGATTGGCGTGGAAGGCAGCTACAAGTTCTAACTTAGCTGTTTCTAACGCTGTTTTGAGGCCCAGTCCGCCACCCCCTCGGCGGGCTGGGCCTTTTCATGTTCGCTTATGCGTCTGGCAAGCTCGTAAAGCTCTCGCGTAGGACGGCCAGATAGCGCAGGCCACTCTCGGTCAATGTGGTCAGTTCGTCGCGTGCTTTGTCGGTTGCGGTGATAAATTTACGGCCATCGCGTTCAACCCAGCCGCGCTGTATAAGAAGATCGACCTTGCGCCGCACAGTTTCGCGCGGGATGCCGCTATAATCGGCAATGGATTGCAGGTTGATCGCTTCCTGCTTCACCGAACGGACAGAAGCTTTCTGCCATTGCTCAAAACTCAGGTCGGGCGCATTTCGGCGTGAAAATGTCCGCTCTCCAATGATCATCAGCACCAGAAACAGATCAAGGTCGCCATCGAAGAAGCGTCGGCAGTTAATCAGATGGCGCGACAGGGCCGCGACATTTTGGGCGTGAATATGGCCGAAATGCTCGCGCAGTTGCTTATCATTCATATGCTGTCCTTTGCCTGATCGCATCTATCGCCCAAAATGGGTGGCAGATGCAATTGGTTCGGCAAAATGGCATTATGCTCCCAAAAAGAATTTGAGAGAGGATAAGCCCCATGCGCCCGACCAGCCAGCTCGATATTTTTTCGCCACAGGCTTATGTTGATGAGGCCGAAGTCGCCCGCCGTGCAAAGGAGATGCGGGCGCAAGGCCCGTTATTGTGGATCGACCAAGCGCCTTACCGGCCCTTTTGGGCTGTGCTGCGTAATGAAGATATCCGCACGGTCGAACGCGATAATAAAACATGGCTGGCCGAGCCACGCCAAACGCTGATCCCTAAGGATATCGAAGATGGTATTATTGCCCAATGGGGCAAACGCACCGGCCCGGTGCGGACTTTGCTGGATATGGATGAGCCGGATCACCGCAAATTTCGTGGGCTGACACAAAGCTGGTTTAACAGCCGCTTTCTGGATGGCTTGCGGGATCGCATGACGCAGCTGGCGACCGAATATGTTGATAAACTGGCGGCACTGGGCGGTACGTGCGATTTTATTGAAGAAATTGCGGTGCCCTATCCGTTGATCATGATCACCTCGATCCTCGGGCTGCCCGATACCGACGCGCCTTTGGTGCTGAAGCTGACGCAAGAGCTGTTTGGCGCACAAGACCCGGATCGGCAGCGCGGTGGCGATCATGGGCAAGAAGTGGCGATGCAATTCTTTGGATATCTCGCCGGTATTGTCGGCGAACGTCGTCAAAATCCGCAGGAAGATTTGATGTCGATCATCGCCAATGCCACCATTGATGGCGAACCCCTCTCGGATATGGATACGCTGTCCTATGGCATGTTGCTGGCGGCAGCCGGCCATGACACGACCAGCTCTTCCGTTGGGGTGGGGATGATGCAGCTGGCTTTGAATCCCGCGGAGTTTGAAAAGCTGAAAGCAAATCCGGAACTGGTGGGCACGGCGGCGCAGGAAATGTTCCGCTGGGCAACGCCCGTGCGCCACTTCTTCCGCACCGCCGCCAAGGACACGGTGCTGGCGGGCCAAGAGGTGAAGGCAGGGGAGGCGGTGTGCTTGATGTATCTATCCGGCAATCGCGATGAAGCCGCCTTTGAAGATCCAGACGCCTTCCGCGTCGATCGGACGCCCAACCGCCATGTGGCCTTTGGCTATGGCGCGCACCACTGCCTCGGCCGTATTTTGGCTGAGATGGAAGTTGAAGCGCTCTTCCGCGAAATTGCCACGCGGGTGGATAGGGTTGAACTTTCCGGGCCCGCAGAATGGGTCAAAACCAATCATACAGGCGGGCTGAAGCGTTTGCCCATCCGCTATAAGATGCGCTGAAACATGCTGGTTAGGCGGCGGCGTGCAGCGCCTCCGCCCGCGCCTTGAGCGCCAGTGCTGTATCGTCAAAGGCGCGTTTCACCCATGGCCCGGCAAAGCGGAACACATGAATGCCGTTTTCGCCCAAAAAGGCGTCGGTGCTGTAATAGGTACAGCTGGCCGGGCCTGTCACCTCAATCACTTGATCGCGCCGGGCGGGGTAGGGCCAATAGTCCAAATTCGGGAATTCCCAGCTGAGCAGACGCTCAGGCTCAAACCCGCAAATATATTCAAGGTTCGGCACAGTCGGGCCACCTGCTGTGGCGTAGTTGATGAGCGTCATTTCAACTGCTGCGCCCATTTCGAGCGTAGAGACAGCCCGAATGCAAAAGGGGTTCCATTCATTATAGCGCGGCAGATCCGTTAAAATTTGCCACACAATGCTGACGGGCGCGTTGATGGCGATCGTTTCGCTGCGCGTAACGGCATCGGGGTTAAAGCCCATGACAGGGTCTTGCGCGACGGTTTTGGCTGCTTTCATCCAATCAAGCATTGTCTCTCTCCAAATCTTTTAGTTTCACCACGCACGCCTCGGGTAAAGGATGCACGCTTGCCCCGGCCCAACGCAACAGGGCAGTGCCTTCGCGGTGGCCGCACGTATCAATCCAATTATAAGGCCCTGTCTTCAGGCCCGGATCGCGCGCGGCACAGATGATCCGGACGGCGCCGCTGGCATCGACCTTGGCGGAATGCTTGTTCACCGTGATCTGCCGAAAGCGATAGTCTAGGCTTTCCATCCACCAGTTATCCAGCTGAAAATTCCAATAATAACAGTCTGGCGGAGTGACATCGATCACCCAGGCTTCATCGGGCGCGATCTGCCAATAGGCATGAGCGTAATAAATATCTTTCGCGCCGCCGCCTTTTTGGAACATCGCCTGATCAATATCGGGAAAGCGATTGGGCGTCTGACGGAAAAGGCGTGTCCAATCTGCAAAGGTCTGCGCCACACCGCCCACAAATTGCGCTGCCGCGCCAAGGCCCTGCGCCAGCTTTGCCGCGTCGAGCGGCGCTGGAACGTCGGGTCCGCCAATACGTTCAATATGGAATTCCCCGCCACGCTCTGTGTCGCGGTTGAGGGCCGATTGCCGGATGATGACCACACTTGCATCGGGCTCTAGCCGGAGCCAGTTTTTACCTGCGTCCGCGCCTGTCGGTGGCGTACAGCTGGCAATGATTTCCACCTCACCATTGGGCCCCCATTGGATATCCCCATCCATCAGGCTGCCCGTTGCATGGGCGCTGCCATCAATATGATAACGCATCGCATTGGCGACGATGGAAAAGTAAAACATCGATCCGCGCGTACCAGTGATGCGATACGCATTGCTGCCCGAGATTGAGGCGTTCCAATATTCATTATCCGGGTTGTCCGCGCCAATTTTCCCGGTTTCGTGGCTTAACTGATAGAAAAAGGGAAAATCAGGATCGCTGGCTTCCACATATTGTTCCAGCGCCAATTTGCTGAGCCGTGAAAGGTAGCGAAAGCCCTCTGCTCGGATCAAGGGATCATCGGGCACATCGTCTGCCAAGATAATTGCCCCCGCGTCCGCCAGCTTCGCGCAATAATCGCGCCAAGCCTGTGCGATATTCGCGGTCATGCGGCCACCCAATCGCCGCCGTTTACATCCAGCATCGCGCCTGTCACTTCGCTCGCATAGTCAGACAGCAGGAAATAGACGGCCTTGGCGCAATCCTGATCCGGCGGGATATGGCCAATGGGAATTTCGCTGGCGCGCTGTTTGCGGAAGGCCTCACCCGCCGCGCCTTGTGACGCGAAGAATTGATCCAAGGGCACGCCATCCATCCAGCCCATCAGCGCGGTATTGGCGCGAATGCCCGTGCCAGCCAGTTCAATCGCCAGCTGGCGGGTGAGCTGGTTGACCGCGCTTTTGGCCATCGCATAGCCGCCTTCGCCGGGCATGGGCTTGCGCGTTGCGAGCGTGGAGATGTTGACGATCGAGCCGCTGCCTTGCGCCTTCATCTGCGGGACAACAGCTTGCGCCATGCGGAGGCCACCAACCGCAATGACATCCAAGGCCTGCACCACTTGATCAATCGAATGATCAATTAAGCTGCCCCAATCCGGATGGTAATAGGCCGAGTGGACAAGGCCGTCGATCCGGCCCCATTTCGCAATCGCTTCTTGTGCCAAGGCGTGGCATTGGTCCGTCTTGGCCACATCGCAGGGCACAGCAATGGCATCGCCACCAGCTGCCTGAATATCGGCAGCCAGTGCCTGAATTGCATCGACAGACCGCGCTGAAACGACAACTTTGGCACCTTCGGCTGCTGCTCCGCGGCACATGGCCTGGCCCATGCCCGGGCCTGCACCTGTAATGATGACCACTTTATCTTTCAGGATCATGCTGGTCTCTCCCTCTCTTTATTTTGTCAGATAGGCGTCGTGATAAAAGGCAAAATCCGCCTCTATACCCTCGGGCGTTAAGCCAAATTCATCCGCGCTATATTTGTGGCGCGGGCGCGCCTCGCGAGCATTGTCTTTCACACAGGCGTCCAGAGCGGCGCGCGTGGCAGCATCTGCCGTGACGCCCAGTTGCGCCAACACAGCTTCGGCCATGCCAATTGGGTCGCTAACTGTATCTCCATACTGCACATCAATAATTTGACCGGCCGGCAAGCGGCCACGCAGTGCCTCTAGCCGTTCCAGCCCGGTGCGGAACCGGCGGCTCCAATGTGCGCCTTGCTGGTCTTTGCGATAGCTGGTCGAACTATTGATGCTGAGCGATGCGCACATCGAACAATAGCTGGGAAGGACTTGCCCGACATGACGATGCGTCATCACCAGCTTCACATCAGGCCAGACACGCAGCAAGCCACCAATTCCGCCCATCAGATGATGTGGTGTTTTAAACACCCAGGGGCGACGCGCCTCGCCCTGCAAGACGCGTTGATGCTGAATGACTTGCATAAAGCGGTATAAATCGCGGAATGCCCATTCATGATCCTGATCGGCCTGCCAATAGCCATAATCATGAATGGGCATCATCGAGTCATAGGTGGTCGACAGGAAGGTGCGATCCAGCAGCACAACTTCCTCATTCACCGCCATCGCGTCCATCGGGTCAATGGATTCAAAATCTGGCCATTGCGTTAGCAACCAATCGACCATGTGTTTGGCCGCCTCTTGGCGCGGTGTGGGGTCGGTCTGGCTTTCGCCGGGCAGCGGGAAGGGGAAAGCCGTTTCCCACCACCACAAGGCCGTAAAGCCGGGCACAGCCGCCAGTAGGCGGTGTACCATTGTGGAGCCCGTGCGCGGCAAGCCGATGATGGCGCAGCCCAGATCAATGCGCTCTTGTGCGGCTTCGGGATGGTCTTTGAAATATTGGACCAGCTTTAACCGATCAGTCAGAGCAGATTGGATGCGCACGCCAGCCGAACTTTCGGGAGAAAGAAGCCCGGCATCGCGGTTCACATAACCAATCAAGGCCTGAAGCGGCGCTTCAAACCAAGGATCGCCAAAATCACTTAGCCCCGTTTCCGCAATCGCCTGTTGCATCAGTTGGTCCGCGTCAAGCTTATGGGGCATGGGGTTTTATCCTTTTACCGGAGCCAGGGACGGGGTGTTCTGCAAGGCAGCGTGCACCCGTGCGGCATGGGCGGGGCGGCAGACCAGAAGGTCTGGCATATAGGGGTCTAGCTGGTTGTAGAGGAGCGGCGATCCATCAAGACGGCTGACATGAAGTCCATGGGCCAGCGCAACAGCCGCAGGGGCGCAACTATCCCACTCATATTGGCCGCCACTGTGCAAATAGATATCCGCTTGGCCCAAAAGGACTGCCATAGCCTTGGCGCCTGCGCTCCCCATGGGGATCAGCTCTGCACCCAATTGGTCTGCGACCGCGACGGCCTCTGCTGCGGGGCGTGTGCGGCTGACGACCATCCGCAGCTTCTCGGGCGGGGCGGGCGGGGCGGCTGGCTGATCACTGCGGAGAACCAACCCGGCATCCGGCAGGGCAACTGCCCCGACGCTGGGCTTTCCATCCACGGAAAGCGCAATATGCACCGCCCAATCGGTGCGTTCCTCGCCATATTCCCGCGTGCCGTCTACGGGATCAATAATCCACACTCGAGATTTTGTGAGGCGGATTGGATCATCCTGCTCCTCTTCGGATAACAGGCCATCTTCGGGCCGCTGCTCTCGCAAGGCATGAACCAGAAAGGCGTTGGCTGTGGCATCGCCCGCTTTGCCCAGCGTCTTAAGGCTCAGCAGCCCAGACGCGCGAACTGTGCGCAACACCTGGCCTGCCGTTTCGGCAAGATGGGCGGCAAGATCTGCATCGGTCATCGCCATGTGCTGCGCCTCAATCAAAGGGGATGATCCGACGAATAATCTCGTCAGCGGCTTCTTCTGGGCTCATCAGCGTGGTGTCGATCCGCACTTCCGGGGCCTCAGGTGCCTCATAGGGGCTATCAATCCCCGTGAAGTTCTTCAGGGTGCCAGACCGGGCCTTTTTATACAGGCCCTTCACATCGCGCGCCTCAGCCTCGGCCAAGGGCGTATCAATGAAGATTTCGATAAATTCGCCTTCGGGCAACATCGCGCGCACCATCTCCCGCTCGGCACGGAAGGGGCTGATAAAGGCGGTAATCACAATTAGCCCCGCATCGGCCATCAGCTTGGCAACTTCCCCGACGCGGCGGATATTTTCAATCCGGTCTGCCTCGGTAAAGCCCAAGTCCTTATTCAGGCCGTGGCGGACATTGTCGCCATCCAGCAAGAAGGTGTGGCGGTTCATCCGGTGAAGCTTCTTTTCGACCAAATTGGCTATGGTAGATTTGCCAGCGCCCGAAAGCCCCGTGAACCACAGCACGGCGGGTTTTTGATTTTTTAGATTGGCGTGCATCTCGCGCCCAATATCCACGGCCTGCCAATGGACATTTTGTGCGCGCCGCAGCGCAAAATGGAGCATGCCGGCAGCAACTGTATGGTTGCTGATCTTATCAATCAGGATGAAGCCACCCAGAGACTTATTTTCGGCATAGGGCTCAAAGATAAGCGACTTATCTGTCGCCAGCTCCGCCACGCCAATGGCGTTCAAGTCCAGCGTTTTGGTGGCGAGACGTTCCATCGTGTTGACGTTGATGGCATATTTGGGCTGCTGAAGCGTCACAGAGACCATCTGCGTGCCCAGCTTCAGCCAATAGCTGCGCCCGACATGCAACGGATCATCATCCATCCAGACAAGGCTCGCCTCAAACTGGTTGGCAATTTCAGGCGGGGCATCAGCTGGCGCAATGACATCGCCGCGTGAGCAATCGACCTCGTCTGCCAAGCATAAGGTGATTGATTGACCTGCCACGGCTTCATCCAAATCCCCATCGAGCGTGACGATGCGGCTGACCGTTGATGTTTTGCCTGATGGCAAGATGCGGACTGCATCTCCTGTGCGGACTGTGCCACTGGCAATGAGGCCAGAAAATCCACGGAAATCCAGGTTGGGCCGGTTGACCCACTGCACGGGCAAGCGAAAAGGCTGGGCGATGGCGCCTGCAGTGTTAATGTCCACCTGCTCCAGATGGTCAATCAGCGCAGGGCCAGTGTACCACGGCGTATGGGCGGACAGGCCCGTGATATTATCGCCCTTGAATCCTGAAATCGGGATGGCGGTAAAGCTGGCAATGCCAATGCTCTGCGCAAAAGCTGCGTAATCTGCCACAATGGCATCAAAGACGGATTGGCTATAGCCAACCAAATCCATCTTATTGACCGCGAGCACGATATTTTTGATGCCAATCAGATGGGCTAAATAGCTGTGGCGGCGTGTTTGGGTCAGCACGCCCTTGCGGGCATCAATCAGAATAACGGCCAAATCGGCCGTCGACGCGCCCGTCACCATGTTGCGCGTATATTGCTCATGCCCCGGCGTGTCCGCGACAATGAATTTGCGCTTTTCCGTCGCGAAAAAGCGATAGGCAACATCAATGGTGATGCCTTGTTCGCGCTCTGCCGCCAGCCCATCGACAAGAAGGGCAAAGTCAATCTCTTGGCCTTGCGTACCGACGCGCTTGCTGTCCGCCTCAAGGGCGGCGAGCTGATCTTCAAAGATCATCTTGCTGTCATAGAGCAAGCGTCCAATCAGCGTCGATTTGCCATCATCAACGGAGCCGCAGGTAATGAAGCGGAGCAGGCTCTTTTGTTCGTGCTGGCGCAGATAGGCCTCAATATCCTCGGCGATCAGCGCGTCTGTTTGGTAGACAGGGTCCGTCATCTCAGAAATATCCCTGCTGCTTTTTCTTTTCCATGGAGGCGGCCCCGCCATCCTTGTCAATCACGCGGCCTTGGCGTTCGGACGTGGTGGTCAGCAATGTCTCTTGGATCACGTCGTTCAGCGTGGCGGCCGTACTTTCAACGGCCCCTGTCAGCGGGAAACAGCCCAAAGTGCGAAAGCGGATGGAGCGTTCCACAATATCAGGCTTGTGGCCCAGAACAGCTTCGAGCCGCGCCACATCATCCGCCATGAAAATTTGCCCTTCCCACTCATAAGTTGGGCGGCGGGCTGCGAAATAGAGCGGCACGATGGGAATGTTGTTCAGTCGGATATATTGCCAAATGTCCAACTCAGTCCAATTGGAAATGGGGAAGACGCGAATGCTCTCCCCCTTGGCTTTGCGGGCATTATAGAGATTCCACAGTTCTGGCCGTTGGTTTTTTGGATCCCAGCCATGGCTCGCTGTGCGGAAGGAGAAGATACGCTCTTTCGCGCGGCTTTTCTCCTCATCGCGCCGTGCGCCGCCAAAGGCCGCATCAAAGCCATAATGGTCGAGCGCCTGTTTCAGCCCCTCCGTCTTCCACATATCAGTGTGCAAGGGCCCATGATCAAAGGGGTTAATGCCGCGCTCAAGCGCCTCTGGGTTGCGATGGACCAGCAATTCCATGCCGCTGTCGCGCGCCATCTGGTCGCGCAAGTCATACATCGCCTTGAACTTCCACGTTGTATCGACATGCAACAGCGGAAAAGGCGGCGGCGATGGGTAAAAGGCCTTGCGCGCTAAATGAAGCATCACGGCCGAATCTTTGCCGACGGAATAGAGCATCACCGGCCGCTCTGCCTCTGCCACTACCTCGCGCAGAATATGGATGCTCTCTGCCTCAAGCCGCTGAAGATGGGTCAGGGAGGGAAGCTCCGCGGACATTGCCGAATCCTTGTATGAAGTCGTTCTTACTTCCGACATACAGGGGTGACATTTTTGAAAACCTCCCATATGGGAGGGTATGGCCCTGACCAGTGTCGATGAAACTGAATTGCTGCTTCCCCTATTTGCGGGGATGTATGAGGGCCATCGCTTTGCAACGTTTCTGGATCGTGTCCGCGCCCGGACGCAGGCAGATTATGTTGGCCTTTTTTTTCGGCAGGGCGATTTGACGATGCATGACGTGACGGAATTTCATGCTGGCCGCGATCTGCGGGCGGAAGCACGCCAACTGGGCTTTGATCGGCTGGATATTCTGGATCGCTTTCCGTTTGATCGGCTGCGGCCAGAGCGTGTCTACGCTGTAAGTGAGTTTGCCGATGTCGATGCCGAATATGCGGTGTTTCGTGCGCGCTACATCGCGGCGCTTGGCATCGCAGATGAACGTATTATGCGCCTGACGCTTGATGGGGGGATTAGCGCGTGGATGCTTTTGGCGCGCGGGCGGGAATGTAGCGCCGCTGATAGTGTCTTGCTGGCCAATTTGGCACCTTATGTGGCGCTTGCCTTGCGTGCGTTTGTCCGGGAGGAGCGCCGCCGGATTGAAGCAGAAATGAACAGCCTCGCGCTGGCGCGCAGTGGCACCAGTTGGCTGCTCTTGGATCGCGAAGCGCGGCTTGTTGCTTCTGACCCCGGCATTGCCCATGTTCTGCGGGCGCTTCCGGGTTTCGTGCTGCGCGAGGGGGAGCGGCTCTGTCTGGCTGATGTCGCACTAGAGCGTCAAATTGCCGAGACAGCCGCGCTATTTGCGCAGGACCCGTCCGCCCCGCCACGCGCGGTGGAGCTGTGCGCACATCCGCGCCTTCACGCGCTGTTATTGCCCAACCGCAGTCAGCCAGCCGCCGCCTCCAGCCTGCCCGTGCTGCAGATATTATGCTGTATTCCGGGCCAGCCTGGCGGAGAACAGAGAGATATTCTTGCCCAAGTGTCTGGCCTTTCGCGGCGCGAGGCAGAGTTGGCGCTGCTGCTAAGTGCAGGGCGCTCGCTTGCGGAAGCCGCCAAGGATATGGGCCTGACGCTGGAAACTGCGCGCAATTACAGCAAGCGGATTTACGCCCAGCTCAACGTGCGCGGGCAAGCCGAGCTGGTGGCCTATGTTCTGCAGAGTGGCGTGCGCTTGGCTTAATGCGCTGCGCCGCGCACCAAACGGCCGGGCCGAGCGCCCGTGGCTTCATCAAATCGGCGGATGATGCTGCCAGAGACAATGGTCGCATCATAGCCAGTGGCTTTCTGATCGAGCCGGCGGCCGCCTGCGGGCAGATCGCGCGCGATATGCGGAAGGGCGATGCTTAGCCGGTCCATATCAATAACATTGATATCTGCCTTTGCGCCCACAGCCAGAATGCCCCGATCGGTCAATCCCACCGCGCGCGCCGATTTGGCCGACAGCATATGAATGGCCTGGGCCACATCAATTGATTTGTCGGTGGCGTTCCGCACCCAATGATCAAGCAGGAATGTTGAATAGCTGGCATCACAAATTGCACCATAATGCGCACCGCCATCGCCCAAAGCGGGCACACAATCTGGGTGCATGAGCATTTCGTAGGCGGAGTCGAGCTTGCCATCTTCAAAATTGCCCAGCGTGGCCAAGAACATCCCTTTGCCGCCGGTGTTGATAAACCGATCATAGACCAAGGCTTCGGGCGTTGTGCCCTGGGCCGCTGCCATAGCGGCAAAGCTCATATCTGGCGTGGGCGCATAATTGGGCGGATTATCCAAGGGGAACATCCAGCGCCAATTGCGGCCCAGAGCGTTGAAGGGATGGCCCTCGGCAGGTGTTTCACTCAGCAACGCCGTGCGCATCGCCGGGTCGCGCATGGCTTGAACCTTTTCTGCCAAAGGCAGTTGCGCGATCTTTTCCCAGCTGGGGCATAGAATGAAGGGATGAACAGACAGCTCCAGGCCACCAATGAGGCCAATGGGGCGGGGCATGACTTGCGCGGTAATTTGACGGCCTGCCGCTTTGCTCATCTCCATCATTTCCAAGACGCGGCGCCAGCGGGGTGGGCCCTCATTGCCGGATGCCAGTGTGAAGGTGGCTGGTCGGCCACTGGCGGCTACCAAATCATCGATGATGGGGTATTCTGCGTCCCAGCCGCGAAACGCATCCAGCACGATTTGCAGCGTGCCTTTGCCCACATCGGTCATGCCCATGCAGATTTCACGCAATTCCTGCACATCGGCATCAAAACTTGGAATGCTGCCGCCATCGGCTGTTTTGTGGATAGACAGCCGCGAGGTCGCAAAGCCAAGCGCCCCGGCCTGCATCGCTTCGCGTGTTAGAGCGCGCATTTGTGCCAAGTCTGCCTCGGTTGCGGGTTCTTGTCGCGCGCCGCGTTCTCCCATCACATAGACGCGCAAAGGGGAGTGCGGCAGATAAGCGGCGACATCAATATCGCGGCGGCCTTGCTCAACACGATCCAGATATTGCGGAAAAGTTTCCCAATCCCACGGCAGGCCTTCAGCCATCACGACACCGGGAATATCTTCCACGCCTTCCATCACGTTGATGAGCATGTCATGGTCTTGCTTCCGGCAGGGCGCAAACCCGACGCCGCAATTGCCCATGACAGCGGTGGTTACGCCATGCGCTGACGAAGGCGCCAGTTCTTCTGACCAAATTGCTTGGCCATCATAATGGGTATGCACATCAACAAAGCCGGGTGTGACCAACCGATGACGCGCGTCAATTTCTTCTGCGCCAGTGCCAGAAACAGCGCCGACGGCTGCCACGCGCCCATCCTTCACTGCAATATCAGCTTCGCGCAGGGGGCCGCCAGTACCATCGGCCAGCGTACCGTTGCGAATGACGAGATCAAAATCGGCAGCCATCAGTCATCCTCTCTTAAATGCAGCGTCGCGTTGGCGATCTTCTGCAGGGCTTTTTAGGCAGTGGCGTCTAACGCCGGATAATCGACATAGCCCTTTTCTTCACCTGTATAGAGCAGGCTGTAATCCGGCTTGGCAAGCGGCGCGCCTTTTTTCAGCCGCTCCACCAAATCTGGGTTGGCAATGAAGGCACGGCCAAAGCTGATGGCATCGGCCCGCCCCCCGTCAATCAAGGCGCGGCCTGTTTCGGCGTTCAGCATGTTATTGGCAATAATTGGCGCGCGGCAATTGGCGCGAATAAACGCCAGAGTATCGAGATCCTTCAACGCCATATCTGCAACATGGATATAAGCGAGATTTAGCGGGTCTGCACCGCGCAATAATGGGCCAAAAGTTGCGGCAGGATCAGTCACATCCATGCTGTTATATGGGTTGCCGGGCGAGATACGTAACCCAACGCGACCCCCGCCAATTGCATCCGCCATTGCTTTCAGCACCATCAATGGGAAGCGGACAAGGTTTTCGGGGCTGCCGCCAAAGGCATCGTCGCGATGATTGCTGGCGGGGTTCATAAATTGGTTGATCAGATATCCGCTGGCGGCATGAAGCTCTACACCATCAATGCCAGCAGCACGGGCATTGCGCGCGGCCTGCGCAAATTCTTCGGCGAGGGCCGGCAGTTCGGCAGCATCAAGTGCGCGGGGCATTGCTGTGGGCGCAGGCACGCCATCCGGTCCGGGCACCAGATCGGGACAGGGCAGAGCGGACGGCGCAATAATATCGGCATCATAGCCGCGATTGGCAGGAACAACGACACGGCCGCAATGCATGATCTGAATTACAATCCGCCCGCCTTCGGCGTGGACGGCATCAGCCACCTTTGCCCAGCCCTCAATTTGCGCCTCTGACCAGATACCGGGCGTCCGCCAATAGCCTTTGCCGGCGGCGCTGGGCTGCACGCCTTCTGTGACAATCAGCCCCGCAGAAGCACGCTGGCGATAATATTCCACCATCAGCGCACCGGGTACATCCCCTGGCCCAGCGCGGTCGCGCGTCATGGGAGACATGACAATCCGGTTGGACAGATGGAGATCGCCTAAGCTAAACGAGTCGAAAAGGGGGTTTGTCATTCGAATCTTCTTATTGTCAGCGCGGGTTGACCGCAATTTGCGTTGCACATTATTCAAGGATTTACGCAAATCAAGGAGAGATGTCTGATGTCGAAGGGCTTTGAGGGCAAAGTGGCGCTGGTAACGGGCGCAAGTGGTGGCATTGGCCGTGCGTCAGCATTGGCGTTTGCCGCAGCTGGAGCGCAGGTCGTTGTATCGGATGTGAATGAGCAGGGCGGCACAGAAACTGTTGATCTCATTCTCGCAGCGGGTGGCGCGGCGGTGTTCCAGCGCTGTGATGTTTCACAGGCGGATGACGTGAAGGCCCTCGTTCGGCGTGCTGTGTCCGAATATGGGCGTTTGGATTGCGCGCTCAACAATGCAGGCATCAACAATATGGGTGCCAATGAATATGAAGATGATGTCTGGGCGCGTGCCATTGGGATTAACCTGACGGGCGTGATGATGTGCATGCGCGAAGAGGCTGAGGTGATGTTGGCCAATGGCGGCGGTGCGATTGTGAATACGGCGTCAATCAATGGCTTGGTCGGCAATGGCGCGCAACCGGGATATACGGCTTCTAAGCATGGCGTGGTCGGTCTGACGCGTCACGGCGCCTTGCGTTGGGCGCAAGCAGGCATCCGGGTGAATTGCGTTTGCCCAGGCGTGATTGAAACGCCGATGACGGCCCCGCTCGCCGCCAATCCCGATATGCGCAAAATTCTGGACTCAATGACACCCATGGGGCGCATGGGCCGTGCTGAGGAAGTTGCAGCCGCTGTTGTATGGCTCTGCTCCGATCAAGCGAGCTTCATTACAGGGCACCCCTTGGTCGTCGATGGCGGGGCAACGGCCGTCTGATCTGAGCGGAGTGGTTGCGAAAACGTTTAGAGTGGCGACAACTGCTCCGCAAATTTAGCGTATCAACTTCGATTGAGCGTCGTAATGCGTAAATCGAATTGACTTTTGTTACGCTTATTGGGATGACTACGCGGCTTTAAACGCGCCGCGCCCGGTTGGGTGCATATATTTGTTCTGGGGAGAGATGGAGATGAAGGGCCAATCGCGAGCTTTTGCCGCACTTCTAATGGCAGGCGTCGGCATGGCGGGTATTACCGCGCCAGCCTTTGCACAGGCTGCAGCAGCAGATGACAATTCAGCACTCGGCGAAATCGTCGTAACCGCACAAAAGCGTGCGGAAAGCCTGCAGGCAACGCCGCTGGCTATCACGGCTGTGCCGGCTGCCCAGCTTGAACTGCGCGGAATTTCTGAAGCTAAGGATTTGTCGGCGATCGCGCCGAACGTCTCGGTCGTTGGTGCAACGACCAACGCCACAGCCGCTGTTGTCACGATCCGCGGCATTCCGACGGCTGCTGATGAATCGCAGGGCTATGACTCGCCAATCGGCATCTATGTCGATGGCGTTTACATGGCGCGCAGCTCGGCCTCATCGTTTGAAGTTGCTGATATTGAGCGTGTTGAAGTGCTGCGTGGCCCGCAGGGCACGCTGTTCGGCCGCAACACCACCGGTGGCGCGGTGCTGTTCGTGCCGCAGAAGCCGACCGCCCGGCTGGAAGGCTACATCGAGGGTGGCCTCGGCAACTA
>JAGWVG010000194.1 GCA_018970965.1 Alphaproteobacteria bacterium
CTTGTCAGCAGGAGAACGCGTGCTGCGACATGCCCGCTGCATACAAAAATCTTTGATGCCGAAGGCCAGCCGATGGGCACCAGCTTTGGTTATGGTCGGGGAAAGAAGATCTACCGCTATTATGTAAGCCCCTCGCTCCTTCCTCAGGGTAAGCTTAAAGCAGGCGAGAGTGCATCCATGGGCGATCGGGTCTCGGCAGACCGCCTTGAGCGATTATTGCAAGACCGGCTCGGTTCCCTGTTGAGAACCACGAGCTCTCCAAACGAAATTTTTAGCGTCATAAAGCGCGTCACCTATTCGCCGTTGAAGCTAAAAGTTGTTTTGGACTTGTCCGTATTGCTTGCGCCTGAGGGATGCGAAGCCATGTTGCTTGCCAGAGCGCAGGAAGTCTATCCAACGGCAGAACTCGAAAATGGACATCTTATCCTCTCGCTAGATGCCCGACCGGTCAGTCGTGGCAAAACGCTGCGTTCCAAAGATCATTATCTCGACGATACAGAAAAACGGCTGGCTCTCGCGGACCTTGTCAGAACCTCTCATCGCAAATTGAAGGAGCTAAATGCATCGCCCCTGTTCCCAGAGGCGCACCATCACATGACCGCTCCTGTCAATGAATGGACTCGGCAACGGATTGTTGTTGGCCTATTGGCACCGGATATTCAAAAGGCGCTGCTTACTGGTACTGCTCCTCCCGGGCTGGACCCAGAAAAACTGCTTTCTCGAGACATTCCTCTCGATTGGGAAGCGCAGAGGAAGTTTCTGGGGTTCGCCTCGACCTTCTAAGGCGGAGGCATTTTCAAAACCGTCACAGGCACACTGCGCGCAGAGACTCTGGGTCAAATCCCATGGATTTGGTCCTATTTTTGTCTCTGCGGAGACTATTTGGAGACGCCAAAGGCTCCAAAACCGCCCGGAAACGGGGGCTTTTCGCGTGAGAAGTGTCGGCGGGGACTTGGCTAACCGGTGTGTGGAGGCCCGAGCCGGAATCGAACCGGCGTATACGGATTTGCAGTCCGCTGCGTCACCACTCCGCCATCGGGCCTCGCGTGCGGTGCGGGGCGGTCTCTGCGTCGAAAAGGGCGTATGTGTCAACTGGAGATGAAATTAAACGCTTGGCGCTTGGCGTGGCGAGCAGGCCTCGCTAAAGCGATAAGCGGACCGGGGTGTATTGCATCCATAAGACAGTTGTGCCACAGGAGCGAATGTGAGCAATCTTGATTTTCAGGCCATGCGACGGGCCATGGTGGACAGCCAGCTGCGAACCAACGCGGTAAATGATCCGCGCGTGACAGCAGCGATTGAGAGCGTGGCGCGCGAAGATTTTGTGCCGGATGAGCGCAAGGCTGTGGCTTATATTGACCGTGCCGTGCCTTTGACGCCGACGCGTGCGATGAACCCTGCGCTGATCACGGCGCGGTTGATTGTTGAGGCGGGTATTGGGCCGACTGATTCTGTTTTGATTGTTGGTGCAGGCACGGGCTATGCGGCCGCTGTGGTCGCTGGGCTTGCCCAATCGGTCGTGGCGCTGGAGTCTGATTCGGCCCTCGTATCTGCTGCAAAGCAGCATTTGAAAGGGCTCGACAATGTCACTGTTGTGTCAGGGGATCTTGTAAAAGGCCATGCCAAAGGCGCGCCTTATGACGTCATTCTGATTGATGGGGCAGTTGAAGACGTGCCTGAAGCGCTGGTCCGCCAGCTTGCTGCCGGGGGGCGTTTGGCGGCGGCTGTCGTTGAGGGCGGCGTGTCGCGCCTGTGTGTTGGATATAAAGCGGGCGAAGGCTTTGGCATGACCCCCGTGTTGGATGCCGATGCAGTTGCACTGCCCGGCTTTGCCAAGCCCAAGGGATTTTCATTCTAAGCGGATTGCGCTGGTTTCACAGATAGAAGCGCAGCGCACATGCGAGAACGGGCCAAGGCCCAAAGGAAGAGGTTGCATCATGTCTCAGCGTAGCAAATTAGGCCTGCTTCTTGCCGCCTCAGCCTTGTGCCTTCCTGTGCATGCAGGCGCGGAGACGCTGCGCGATGCGCTGCTAAAAGCCTATAACAGCAACCCGACTTTGACGGGCGCACGCGCCGGCCAGCGGGCCAATGATGAAAATGTGCCGATTGCGCGCTCGACGGGTCTGCCCAATGTTTCGGTCTCGGGCCTGTATAATGAGAATGTGCAGAACACGTCGCTGTCAGCAGGTTCATTGCCCGGCCGTACGGCCAGCGGCACTGCGAACTTAAGCGTACCGATCTTTCTCGGTGGGGCTGTGAGCAATGCCGTGGGCGGCGCAAAGGCCCGGGTAGAATCGGGCCAGGCCGATTTGCGGAGTGCTGAAGCCAATGTCTTCACCGCAGTCGTCGCGGGTTATATGGACGTCATCCGCACGCAGGCCATTGTCGATCTCAACCGCAAACAGGTCCGCGTTTTGACAGTGAACCTGCAGGCTACGCGTGATCGGTTTGAGGTGGGTGATTTGACGCGAACCGATGTCGCGCAATCGGAAGCGCGGCTTGCGCTGGCACAGGCCCAGCTTCAACAGGCCGAATCACAATTGATTGCGGCGAAGGAAAATTATGTGCAGCTGGTTGGCACAGAGCCCGATGCTCTGGATGCACCGCCCGCTTTGCCAAATCTGCCCTCCAGCCCCGATACAGCGGTTGCAGTGGCTTTGAAAAACAATCCGGACCTGATCTCCGCCGCGCGCGCGCGTGATGCGGCGCGCTATGATGTCGGCGTTGCACGTGCGACGCGTCTGCCCAAGCTCTATGCCGTGGGCAGCAGTTCTTACACCGATAATCTCAATTCGCTGCCCCCCGGCTTGCCGAGTGCCGCACAGTGGAATTCGTACAAGGCGACAACTGCTGGCGCGCAATTGACCATTCCAATTTTTCAAGGCGGCGGCCCTTCGGCGCGCATTCGCCAAGCGCAAGCGCGGCAAAGCCAAGCGATTGAACGCGAAATTGCAGTTGAACGGGGTGTGATCGCCTCGGCCCGCTCGGCCTTTGCCAATTGGCAGGCGTCGAATCAGGTTATCAAGTCAGCGCAAATCGCGGTGCAGGCAAGCACGCTGGCGTTAGAAGGTGTGCGGGCGGAAAATAGCGTCGGCACGCGCACCATTTTGGATGTTCTGAACGCCGAGCGCGAATTGTTGAACGCGCAGGTCGATCTGGTGACGGCACAGCGCAACAGCTATGTCGCCGGGTTCCAGCTGCTGGCCGCAATGGGACGCGCGGAAGCGCGGGATTTGGGGCTGGATGGCGGCCCGCTTTATGATCCCACCACAAATTATCGCCGTGTTCATGGCATTTACTGGGACTGGGATCAGGATCCCAAGCCTGCCGCAAAAGCGACACGCACAGTTGACTCAAAGCCCCAGACATCAGACATTTCGGCTCCTCCGGCCAAATAGGCCGGACAGCTAAGGGGAGCAGGGTCAATGGCCGACAAGACGGCTGAGCCTTCGATGGAAGAGATTCTCTCGTCCATCAAAATGATCATTGCCGAAGACGATGCGAAGGCCGCCCCTGCGCCACGACAAAAGCCGCGCGCAGACTCTGCCGCGGGGCGCAAGGAGGCTTCTGATCCTGTGTTGGATCCGTCTGGAGCTGTGCAATCAGGGAATGGCGCGTCCATTGTGTCTCCCGATGCCCTTGCTGCCAGTCGCCAAGCACTGTCCAGCCTGTCACGCCTTGTTGTAAAGCCAGAGGTCGCGGGATCTGACACGCTGGAAGGCCTTGTGCGTGAGATGCTGAAGCCAATGCTGAAAGATTGGCTCGATACGCATTTGCCCGACATTGTTGAGCGCGTCGTGGCGCAAGAAGTGGCACGCATTACGG
>JAGWVG010000195.1 GCA_018970965.1 Alphaproteobacteria bacterium
AGCTGTTTCCCAAAGGCCTCACGCTTTTGGACAAGAAACAATTGGGCGGATTTTCGGTCAGCCATGTCGCCGCGCGGCAGGAATTGCGCGAGATGATATCGGCCTTTGCGCTGCCGACAAATGACGCGGCGCAGCGCGAACTGGCATTTGCATGACGCGCTTTTTGATTTTTTCTGCGTTGATCGCATTTTTTTTCTGGTCGTGGCGCGGGGCTGCGTCCCCGCAATCCACGGCACGCCGGAAAGAGGCCGCACGCTTGCTGGGCGTCGATCTTGAGGCAAATAGCCATGAAATTATTGAGGCACATAAGCGGCTTATCGCGAAGGTCCACCCCGATGCTGGGGGCAGTGCGGAACTGGCAGCGCAAGTGAATTTGGCGCGCGATGTGCTGTTGGGCAAAGTGTCGCGCTGAAAAGGCTTAGCCAATTGGTCCTGCCGGTGGCTTGATTCCGCTCTGGCTTTTGGGCAGGCGGAAATCCGTACTTTTTGAAGGAAGGCCTGGCCCTCATGACGCATCAATTCCACCCAACGGCGCTGCGTGAATATGATATTCGGGGGATTGTTGGCGATACGCTGACCGAGGCGGATGCCTGGGCCATTGGCCGAAGCTTTGCGACAATTGTGCGGCGGGCCGGCGGCAAAACAGTGGCGGTAGGCTATGATGGGCGCTTGTCATCGCCCGTTCTGGAGGCGGCCCTTATCAAAGGACTGACCGAAAGCGGGGCTGATGTGGTGCGCGTGGGCCTAGGGCCAACCCCCATGCTCTATTATGCTGAGGCCGCATTGGACAATGTAGATGGCGGTATTCAGATAACCGGCAGTCACAATCCCCCCAATTACAATGGCTTCAAGATGGTGCATGCGCACGCGCCATTTTTTGGGGCGGATATTTTGACCATCGGCACGCTCGCCGCGGCGGGAGACTGGGAGGCTGGTTCTGGCACGGTGCGCGATCATGATATTTTTGACCAATATGTCACACGTCTGACAGAAGGGTTTACAGGCGGCGCATTTCGCATTGGGTGGGATGCCGGCAATGGCGCGGGGGGTGCGGTCATCGAGGCGCTTGTGAAGCGTCTGCCCGGCGAACACCACCTGCTCTTCACTGATATTGATGGGACGTTTCCCAACCATCACCCCGACCCCACAGTTGAAGCGAATTTGGAAGATTTGCGTCGCCTTGTCGCGGAGAAGAAGCTCGATTTCGGACTGGCTTTTGACGGGGATGCTGATCGCATTGGGGCGATTGATGGCGAAGGCCGTGTTGTTTGGGGCGATCAATTGCTCGCCATTTTGTCGGAAGATGTGCTGAAAGAGGTTCCCGGCGCAACAATCATTGCCGATGTGAAGGCCAGCCAAGCGCTTTATGATCGGGTGGCGGAATTGGGCGGCACACCGCTGATGTGGAAGACGGGTCACAGCCTCATCAAAGCGAAGATGAAGGAAGTGAATTCCCCCTTGGCGGGCGAAATGTCGGGCCATATTTTCTTCAAGCATCGCTGGTATGGCTTTGATGATGCCATTTATGCCGGGCTGCGTTTGATTGAGGCCGTCACGCATTTGGGCGGATCGCTCACTGCCTTGAAATCGGCAATGCCGGCGATGATCAACACGCCCGAAATGCGCTTCCAAGTCGATGAAAGCCGCAAATTTGCCGTGGTCGAAGAAGTTTTGGCGCGGCTAGAGGCAGAAGGCGCAGATGTGAACCGCACCGATGGTGCCCGCGTGAACACGGCCGATGGCTGGTGGCTGCTGCGTGCGTCGAACACGCAAGATGTGTTGGTGGCGCGCGCCGAGGCGAAGGACGAAGCGGGCCTTGCCCGGCTGATGGCGCAAATTGATGCGCAATTGGCGGCGTCAGGCATTGAACGTGGGGAGAGTGTTGCCCATTAATTGGGGCGTGATGGATCACGCCTTATCTCTGCCTGCCCCGCTGATGCAGTGGTTTGCCATGCGCGGCTGGGCGCCCCGCCGATACCAGCTTGAGATGCGCGACGCCTATCTGGCGGGTGCGCATGCCTTGTTGGTTGCGCCAACGGGCGCTGGCAAGACGCTGGCGGGCTTTTTGGCCACGCTTGCTGACCTTGTGGAGCATCCGCGCGAGGGGCTGCACACACTCTATATCTCGCCACTAAAGGCGCTTGCCGTCGATGTGCGGCGCAATCTGCTCCACCCCATTGAAGAGATGGGCCTTGATATCCGTGTGGAAACGCGCACGGGCGACACGCCGTCGGATCGCAAGGCCCGCCAGCGCGCCCGCCCGCCGCATATTTTGCTGACCACGCCGGAAAGCCTCAGCCTGCTTTTATCTTATCCCGAAAGTGCGGAGATGTTTGCCGGACTGCAGCGGATTGTGATTGATGAGGTTCACGCCTTTGCGACGGGCAAACGCGGCGATTTGCTGAGCCTTGCTCTGGCGCGATTGCAAGCCATTGCGCCGCAAATGCGTCGGGCGGCCCTTTCCGCCACTGTGGCAGAGCCTGCGGCGTTCCAGCGTTGGCTTGCGCCAGCGGGGGAAGAGGTGCAGCTGCTATGGGGCGATGCCGGTGCGCCGCCGGATTTGGCCATCTTATTGCCTGAAGATCGTGTGCCTTGGGCAGGGCATAGCGGTGCTTATGCTGCCCCCCAGGTTATGGCGGAAATTGAAACGCACCAGACGACAATTGTTTTTTGCAATACGCGCGGCCTGTGTGAGCTGATCTTTCAAGAATTATGGAAAATCAACGATCATAAACTGCCGATCGGCATCCATCATGGCAGCTTGGATATTGAGGCGCGCCGCAAGGTGGAACAGGCAATGGCCGATGGGCGGCTGCGCGCGCTGGTGGCGACGGCCAGCCTCGATCTGGGTGTGGATTGGGGCAATGTGGATTGTGTAATCCAGATGGGCGCGCCCAAGGGCTCTTCCCGGCTGTTGCAACGCATTGGCCGTGCCAATCATAGGCTCGATGAGCCGTCTGAGGCGATCCTCGTGCCCGGCAACCGCTTTGAATATCTGGAAGCCTTGGCGGCGTGGGATGCGATCCGCGAAGGCGTGTTGGATGGTGAGCCGTTTCGCCTAGGTAGCTTGGATGTGCTGGCGCAACATTTGATGGCCTGTGCCTGCGCCGCCCCGTTTGAAGAAGCGGCCATGTTGGCGGAAGTGCGCAAATCCGCGCAATATGCTGATCTGCCGGAAGAGACATTTGGTCGCCTGCTCGATTTCATTGCAACGGGGGGCTATGCGCTGCGCGCCTATGATCGTTTTCGGCGGCTTGTGCGCACGCCCGACGGCCTATGGCGCGTCACCCACCCGCAATTTGCCGCGCAACACCGCCTCAACGCCGGGATCATCGTTGATAGCCCGATGCTCGAGGTGCGCTTTAAGAATGGCCGGCGGCTTGGCCAGCTGGATGAATATTTTGCGGCCAGCTTGATGCCGGGCGACAGCTTTTATTTTGCGGGCATGAGCTTGGAGGTGGAACGCACCGATGCGCAGGGGCTTACAGTGCGCGCGACAAGCAAAAAGGCGCGTATCCCCAGCTATATGGGCGCGCGAATGCCGCTGACAACGCATCTGGCAGATCGTGTCCGCAGCTTTTTGCATGATCGCAGCGCTTGGGCGCGCTTCCCAGAAGATGTGCGTGATTGGCTGCGCGTGCAGGATCAGGTCTCTACCTTGCCCGCGCCCGGTGAGCTGCTGGTGGAAACCTTCCCGCATGAGCAGATGCACTATATGGTGATTTACAGCTTTGAAGGCTGGAACGCGCATCAATCGCTGGCGATGCTGCTCACCCGACGGATGGAGGCACAAGGCCTGCACCCCATTGGTTTTGTTGCCAATGA
>JAGWVG010000196.1 GCA_018970965.1 Alphaproteobacteria bacterium
GAGCCGCCTGCTCCACAAGGTCGATCTGCCCGAAGGCGCGCCGCTGCGCTGGGTGGAAACGCAGAACCATGGGCTTGAAAAGGCGCTGGATCGCGACTTGATCGCCGCCGCCGCCCCTGCCTTGGAAAAGGGTGAGGCCGTCCGCATTGAGCGCGAGATCAAGAACGTCAACCGCACGGCGGGCGCGATGCTCTCGGGAGAAGTGGCGCGCCGTTATGGCCATGAAGGTCTGCCCGCAAACACCATCCAAATCGCCTTCACGGGCGTTGCGGGACAAAGCTTTGGCGCCTTCCTCGCGCATGGCGTGACGATGGAACTGACGGGCGATGCCAATGACTATGTTGGCAAGGGCCTGTCGGGCGGACGCATCATTGTGCGCCAGCCCGCGCATGTCACGCGCGAGCCGACCGAGAACATCATTGTCGGCAATACCGTGCTGTATGGCGCGATTGCGGGCGAAGCGTATTTCAATGGTGTGGCGGGTGAACGCTTTGCCGTGCGCAACTCTGGCGCGCTGTGTGTTGTCGAAGGCACGGGCGACCATGGCTGCGAATATATGACCGGCGGCGTCGTTGTTGTTCTGGGTAAAACCGGCCGCAACTTCGCGGCTGGCATGTCGGGCGGTGTCGCCTATGTCTATGACGAAGATGGGCTATTCCGCGATCGCTGCAACCAAGCAATGGTCGATGTCGAAGCCATTGAGGCCGATGGCCCTGAGGCAGAGAATTCCACCGGCACACCGCAGCAACGCGCACAAAATGTCCATGATTTCGGCATGGGCGATATGCTCTACCACTCGCAGGATCGCCTGCGCGTGCTGTTGGAACGCCACCATCTCTACACGGGCAGCAAGCGTGCGCGCGCGCTGCTCGATGATTGGGATACCACGCTCAAGCGCTTCGTGAAGGTCATGCCGCGGGATTACCGCCGGGCCCTCAAGCAGTTGGAGGCAGAACGCCTCGCCGCTGCAAATGTCGCTGCTGAATAACTGATTTTTGGAGACTGACCGTGGGCAAGGCCACAGGCTTCCTCGAACTAAACCGCTCTGACCGGAGCTATGCTGACCCGAAAGAGCGGCTGACGCATTACCGCGAATTTGTGATTCCGATGTCGGAAGATCAGATCCGTGGCCAAGCCTCGCGCTGCATGAATTGCGGCATTCCCTATTGCCATAATGGCTGTCCGGTGAACAACATCATCCCGGACTGGAACCATCTGGTCTATGAGAATGACTGGCGCAATGCGCTGGAAGTGCTGCATTCGACCAATAATTTCCCAGAATTTACGGGCCGCATTTGCCCCGCCCCGTGCGAAGCCAGCTGCACGCTCAACATTGATGATGCCCCTGTCACCATCAAATCGATTGAATGCCAGATTGTCGATCGCGGCTGGGCCGAAGGCTGGGTGACCCCGCTGCCGGCTGCGCGCAAAACGGGCAAATCGGTCGCCGTGGTTGGCTCTGGCCCGGCAGGCTTGGCCTGTGCGCAACAATTGGCGCGCGCCGGCCATAGCGTCACGGTGTTTGAGAAGAATGATCGCGTCGGCGGTTTGCTGCGCTACGGCATCCCCGACTTCAAAATGGAAAAGCATCTGATCAACCGTCGCTTGGTGCAGATGGAAGCTGAGGGTGTGGAATTCCGCACGTCGATGGAAGTTGGCGTGCAGGTATCCTTTGAAAGTCTGCAGCAAAATTATGATGCTGTCGTTATGGCGGGTGGCTCAGAAGAGCCGCGCCGCTTGGATATTCCAGGCGCTGAAATGGCAGGCGTGCGCCTTGCTATGGAATTTTTGACGCAGCAAAATAAGCGCAATGCTGGCGATGATGAGCTGCGCGCCGCGCCGCGTGGCACGCTGACCGCGACGGGCAAGCATGTGATTGTTATCGGTGGGGGCGATACTGGGTCTGACTGCGTTGGCACATCCAACCGTCAGGGTGCCGCGTCTGTCACGCAGATTGAAATCATGCCCAAACCACCGGTGAAGGAAGAAAAGTCGTTGAGCTGGCCCAATTGGCCGCTCAAGCTGCGCACATCCTCCAGCCATGAAGAAGGCTGTGACCGCGACTGGGCGGTGCTGACCAAGCGCGTGATTGGCTCCAATGGCGTGGTCGAAGGCTTGGAATGCGTTCGCGTCGATTGGGTCGATGGCAAAATGGTCGAAGTGCCCGGCAGCGAATTCACGCTGAAGGCGGATCTCATCTTGCTCGCGATGGGCTTTGTTGGTCCGCGCAAGCCCGGCTTGGTTGAGCAGTCCGAAGTGCAGTTGGATGCGCGCGGCAATGTGCTTGCGGATACAAATGGCTATGCCACCAGCCGTGATGGCGTCTTTTCTTGCGGCGATATGCGTCGCGGGCAGAGCTTGGTCGTGTGGGCCATCCGCGAAGGCCGTCAATGTGCGCGCGCCGTAGACCTGCATCTGATGGGGGCGAGCGAGCTGCCGCGCTAATCCTGCGCGTTATTGCCCGGCAATAGCTTGGCCAGCGGCGACCCCGCTGGCCCAAGCCCATTGGAAATTATAGCCGCCCAACCAGCCCGTGACATCCACGGCTTCGCCAATTGCATAAAGGCCGGGCACTTTATTCGCCTCTAAGCTGCGCTGCGACAATTCAGCCGTGCTAATGCCGCCGGCCGTCACTTCCGCCTTGGCATAGCCTTCGGTGCCATTGGGGTAAAACACCCAATGGCCCAATCGCTCTTCCACCTGACGCAGATGCGCGTCGCGCATATCGGCCAGTGGGATCAGCCCCCAATTGGTTTCATCCCCGCTCAGTCGCTCAACCAGCGCCGCGGAAAGCCGATCGGGCAGGCGCATCGACACAGCGCCTTTCAACGTGGCCTTGGGCTTATCGCGCTTGATCTGACGCAGCCAATCCTGCGGGGCATCCGGCGCAAAGTTGATGTCGATCGCCTCGCCATGCCGCCAATAAGACGATATTTGCAGAATGGCGGGGCCAGAAAGGCCGCGATGGGTGAACAAAGCCGCTTCTCGAAAGCGCGTTTTGCCCGTGCGCGCCTCCACCTCAGCCGACACACCCGATAAATCACGGAAGAGAATATCATTGCCGCCCAATGTCAGCGGCACCAAGGCTGGGCGCGGTTCAACAACTTTGAGGCCAAAGCGTCGCGCAATATCATAGGCAATGCCACTGGCCCCCATTTTGGGGATCGACGGGCCACCTGTGGCAATGACCAAGGCGCGCGCCTGATGGCCCGCCACGCCGAAGAGGCCATCGTGATGTGTAATTTCCCCAATGGCTGTTGAAAAGGCAAAGTCCACACCGCCCCGTGCGCATTCATCCATCAACATCGCGACAATCTGGCGTGCGGAGTCATCGCAAAACAACTGACCCAGCGTCTTTTCATGCCAGCCAATGCCATAGCGATCGACCAGCGCGATGAAGTCTGCCGGGCGATATCGGCCAAGTGCCGATTTGGCGAAATGTGGATTGGCCGACAGATAGCGATCCGCCTGCGCATGAATATTGGTGAAATTGCAGCGTCCGCCACCTGAAATGAGGATTTTCTTCCCCGGCGCATCTGCATGGTCGATGACCAGCACATGCTGGCCCAATTGGCCCGCAGTCGCAGCGCACATCAGCCCTGCACCACCGGCGCCCAGAATAATCGCATCATATGGGGAAGATGTCATGGGGTCGCCCTAGGCCATAAGAGCCGCGGCGACAAATAAAGGCTGCACAAACAGATTTAGAATATGGCCCCCCACACTGGCGCAGGGGGCCATAATTTTTATCGTGGCATCATGTTCTTACGCAGCATCATGC
>JAGWVG010000197.1 GCA_018970965.1 Alphaproteobacteria bacterium
ATGGGCCGAACAATGCTGTCCTGGTTCTCGCCGGGGATGTCGATGTGGCGACAGCGCGTCCATTGGTGGAAAAATGGTTTGGCGCCATTCCTGCTGGCCCCAAACAAGCGCGCCTGAATGTCGCTATCCCAACTTTGGCAACCCCCAAAAGCGATGTGTTGAAAGACCGTGTGGCGACTGTGCGCCTTTATCGGACATGGGTTGTTCCGGGGCTCGACCATAAGGATATGATCCCCTTAAGCGTTGGGGCCTCTGTCCTGGGTGGGCTCGCCAGTTCGCGACTGGATAACGCGCTTGTGCGGCAAGAGCAGCTCGCGGTTGCGGTTTCGGCCAGCTATGATCCGCAAGCCCAGCTTGGCTGGTTCCGCGTAACCGCCGATGTTCGGCCCGGGGTTGATCCGGCGCAGGTCGGCAAAAGGCTGGATGCCTTGGTTGCCGATTTTGTGAAATCTGGTCCCACCAAGGATGAGGTGCAACGCGTGGTGACGCGCACAGCGGCCGACCAAATTGCGCAGTTGGAGCAAGTGGGCGGCTTTGGCGGCAAGGCGACAACGCTGGCAGAGGGCGCGCTCTACTTAAACGATAGCGATGCGTATAAAAAGCAACTGATTGCACTGTCGCAAGTAAAGCCTGACGCCGTTCGCAAGGCGATGCAAGGCTGGCTCAATCGGCCCGTTTATGCACTGACCGTGGTGCCAGGGGATCGCGATGCCTATGAAGAGGCGGCGCCGGCCAAGGCAAATCCCGAAGCTGTGGCGCAGCCAGCAGAGCTGCAAAAAGGCCCGGCGAAGCAATGGCCAGCAGTAGGTGCCGTTGCAGACTTGAGCTTCCCCAAGGTGGAACGTGCGACGCTGTCGAACGGCATTTCGGTCGTTTATGCGCAGCGCACTGCCGTGCCGATGACGCAGATTTCACTCAGCCTTGATGCGGGCAACGCCGCAGATTCCCGCGCCAAGCCGGGGACACAAGCGCTGATGCTTTCGCTGTTGGATGAAGGCGCAGGTGGTAAATCATCCCGCGACATTGCCGAAGCGCAAGAACGTTTGGGCGCGACCATCAACGCCGGCTCGGGCATGGATCGGACATCTATTGGCCTGTCGGCGCTGTCTGCCAATCTCGATCCATCGCTCGCTCTTTTGGCCGATATTGTGCAGCGGCCTGATTTTGTCCCGGCAGAGGTAGAGCGGCTGCGCCGTCAGTTGCTTGCACGGATCAAGTCAGAACAGACCAATCCACAATCCATCGCACTGCGGACCTTGCCGCCGCTGCTCTATGGACCCAACCATCCTTATGGCGTGTCGTTCACTGGGTCAGGCAATGCGGCCAGCGTGTCGGCGGTGACGCGCGATGAGCTTGTGGCCTTTCATCAGGCATGGGTTCGCCCCGAAAAGGCGACGATCTTTGTCGTGAGCGATTTGCCCTTGGCTGATGTGATTGCCCAACTGAACCGCCATTTCGGCGCATGGCAAGCCACGGGCACTGCGGGTCAAAAGCCGGCTGCCAGCACCCAGTCGGGGCCAAGCCCACGCATTGTCCTGGTGGATCGTCCAGGCTCTCCGCAGTCGGTCATTCTGGGCGGACAATTATTGCCCAACCGCGGGACTGAGGATGTGGAAACATTGCTGACCGCCAATCAGGCAGTTGGTGCAGGGTTCCTCTCGCGCATCAATATGGATCTGCGCGAGACCAAGGGCTGGTCCTATGGCGTTTCAGGATCAATCAACCGCGTCGTGGGGCAAATGCCGTATCTTATCTTCGCGCCGGTGCAGGCCAATCGCACGGGGGACTCGATTGCAGCGCTCCGCGATAACTTCCGCGCCTTTCTTAGCACCCAAGGCGTCACGGCGGAGGAGCGTGAGCGAATTGTGAGCGGAAACATCCTCGAACTGCCTGGCAGCTTTGAGACGAGCGGTGATGTGCTTGGGGCCCTGCAGCGTAATGCGCTCTATGGGCGGCCAGACACCTATTACACCACGCTCGCCTCCCGCTATCGCGCGATGACTGTGCCAATGCTGGATTCGGCCATTCGCTCGAGCGTCCAGCCAGACGGTTTTCTGTGGGTTGTGGTGGGAGATGCAAAAATTGTGCGCCCGCAGCTTGAAAAATTAGGCCTTCCCATCGAACTTATGTCATCATCCGATGGCAAATAAGCCTTCGGGCTGAATGAAGGAGAGTGATTATGAGTTTGTCTGGCACCTATGAATGTGTCGTAAAGTCGCCGCTGGGCGATCAAAAGTCGACGATCGTCGTCAATGTGGATGGCGATAGCTGGACCGGCACCAACAGCGGTGCGCAGGGCTCGGCTGAGATCACAGATGGCAAAGTTGATGGCAACACGATCACCTGGTCGATGAAGATGACTGTCCCCATGCCGATGACGCTGGAAGGCACCGCCACAATTGATGGGGATGATGTCACCGGATCGGTCAAGGCAGGGGCATTTGGCACCTTCCCGCTGACAGGCAAGCGCATCGGCTAAGCCCGCACGTTAAGGTTAAAAAAAAAGGCCCCTTGCCGCTTGGCAGGGGGCCTTTTCTATCTCTGCAAGGCCGTCGCCTTATTGTACGGTCACCGTCACCGCGCGGCGGTTGCGGGCCCAATCTGCTTCGGTTGAACCGAGTGCATCAGGGCGTTCCTTGCCATAGCTGACGGTGCTGATTCGTGCAGCATCAATGCCCAATGCGGCAAGCGCATTTTTCGCGGCATTGGCACGGCGCGCGCCCAGCGCAATATTATAGTCGCGGGTGCCGCGCTCATCGGCATGGCCTTCAATCGTCACCCGAACGGCCGGATAGCGTTTCAGCCAAGCGGCTTGGCTGGCCAGAACAGCCTGATCTTCGGCGTCGACATCGTATTTATCCGTGTCGAAGAAAATGCGGTCGGCCGACACATTGGCCACAAAATCGCCTTGCGAGCCAGGCGCCGGACCAGTGGGTGCTGCCGGGCCGGTTGGGCCCTGTGCGCCAACAGGCGGCGGTGGCAAATCTTGCGGCTTTTGCTTTTTCGCGCAGCCAGCAACAGCCAAAAGGCTGGTGGCAATCAACAATGTCGTCATCTTCTTCGACATGGAAAACTCCTTAATCAGGCAATTCACCCCTATTCGGATGTTTCGCCGTTCCTTGCCTCTGGGTCAACCCCTTGCCCGTCAACTGCTTAGGGCAGAATAGGCCCCCAAGCTGGGTCAGAACCATCAACGGGCGTTTCGATCCGGCGTTCCTTTGCGCCTGTTACATCAACTTGCATCACGCTGGTTTTGCCTGTGCCACGTTCAGTGCGGAAAAACTGGATGACGCGGCCATTGGGCGACCATGTCGGCGCTTCATCTTGCCAGCTATCCGTCAGCAGCTTTTCATTGCCGCCATTGGGGCTCATCACGCCAATGCGGAACGCGGCGCCGGTAATCTTCGTGAACGCCACCAAATTGCCACGTGGGCTCCATTCCGGCGTGGCATAGGTGCCGCCGCCAAAGCTGATGCGCTGTTGGTCAGACCCATCGGCATTCATCACGTAAATTTGCTGCTTGCCCGAGCGGTCACTTTCAAAAACAATCTTCTTGCCATCGGGAGAAAAGCTGCCGCCTGTTTCAATGGCGGGGCTATTGGTCAGTCGCGTCGACGCACCTCCTTGCGCTGAAACGCTGTAAATATCGGTATTGCCACCCACACTCATCGAATAGAGAATGGTCTGCCCATCGGGCGACCAACGCGGGCTGAAGGTTTGATTTGGGCTTTCAGTCACCAACCGCTGACGGCCCGAAGGAATATCAT
>JAGWVG010000198.1 GCA_018970965.1 Alphaproteobacteria bacterium
TGAGCGGCAAGGCGCGCCGCAATGCTGTGTTGTGCCATAACGGCCAATTGCTGCTGGATCGCCTGTTGTTTGCCAATGGGCTTGCCAAATTGCACGCGATCATTCGCGTAAGCCGTGGTTTGCGCCAAAAGCCAGTCTGCAGCCCCGGCGATCTCGGCTGCGCGCAAAATGGCGCTGAGCGCCATCAGCCCGCCCTTCGGCGCTGGGCCAATGGGCACCCCCGCCTCTTCAAAGGTCAAACGCGCACTCACATCGGCAAAGACGCCACAGGGCTGTGCGGTCACGATCGGGTGGAGCATCAACTGCCCCTCCCGCTCGATCAACGCCCAATCCGCCCATTGCCCAGAAACCACGGGCCATTGGCTCGGCTGCGACACCAAAACAATGGGGCCATCAGGCAGCGCACATCCCGCCCGCGCGATCAAAGCCCGCGCCACCAGCGTGTCGGCAACTGGCACGGGCACCGCATAGGCGCCAAGAGCCATCAAGATCGGCGCAACCAAGGGCAGGGAAAGACCCGCCCCTTGCGCTGTTTCAGGCACCAGCGCATCCAAATAGCCCGATGCCGACAAGGCCTGCCACAAGGGGGCTGGACTTGCGCCAGCCTCGATCGCGCGAACAGTGGCAGGAGGGCATTCTGCCTCCAACAGCCGAACAAAGGGGTCTAAAAAGGCCTGAGCGTCCATCAGCGCAACCCCAATCCGCGCGCGATAATGCCGCGCAAAATTTCGCGTGTTCCGCCGCGCAAGGAAAAGCTGGGCGCGATGTGCGTGACATACAGCAATGTGCGATACAGGTCTGCCGCAACAGCCTCCTCTGGATGGCTCGCCAAATCATCGCCAATGAGCCGCGGCACATCTTGCTCAAAAGCCGTGCCCAGATCTTTGACGATAGATGCTTCAACCACCGGACTTTCGCCAGCCGCCAACCGCGCGGTGCAGGCAATCGACATGGCGCGCAACACCGCCAGCCGCGCCGTTAAGCCCCCCAGCAAATTAAGCGTAGCCGCATCTGCGCGCCCCGCCGCCTGCAAATGTGCAACCCAAGCGTCCAGCAACACCACGCTGGAATAAATACGTTCTGGCCCACTGCGTTCAAACGCGAGTTCGGCCGTCACTTGGTGCCAGCCCTGCCCTTCCGCCCCAACAAGCGCGTCTTCTGGCAGTTCGACAGCGTCGAAGAACACTTCAGCAAAATGCGCATCGCCCGTCAGATCGGCAATGGGGCGGATCGAAACGCCCGGAGCCTTTAGGTCAATAATCAGTTGCGATAGGCCCGCATTGCGATCTTCGACCGTGCCAGAGGTGCGCACAAGCGCGATCATATAGTCGCTGTGCATCGAATTGGTGGTCCAGATTTTCTGGCCATTCACACGCCAGCCGCTGGCAGTGCGCTCGGCGCGCGTGCGGACGCTGGCGAGGTCAGATCCTGACCCCGGCTCGCTCATGCCAATACAGAAAAACGCTTCGCCGCGACAAATTTTGGGCAGATAAAAATCACGCTGCGCATCGGTGCCATAGTTCAAGATCAGCGGCCCGCTTTGCCGATCCGCAATCCAGTGCGCTGCCACTGGCGCGCCCGCCGATAGCAGTTCTTCGACAACCACAAAGCGCGCAAAGGGCCCCTTATCGCCCCCACCATAACATTTGGGCAAATTCAGCCCCAAATAGCCCGCCGCCCCTAAAGCGCGGCTAAAATCGGCATCAAAGCCCTGCCAAGAGCGGGCCCTTTGATCCATCGGACGCCCTTTGATTGCCTCTGCAATCATGGCGCGGACCGGCAGCCGCAGCGCTTCATCCTCTTCAGGAATGGCTGACAATGTCAGGGTATCAAACACGCGCACTCCTCATCCGTTCACCAACCGATTCCACGTTGCGCGCCACTTGGCAAGAATGGACTGAAGGCTAGGTCCAACACAATTTTGAAGCTAAGGCATGCCAAATCAAAGCAAAAACAATGTGGGGCCCATGCACATGAAAAAGGCCGCCCCATTGCTGGAGCGGCCTCATAATCTTCTGGTGAAAAAGCGTTATTCCGCCGCCACGCCAGCAGCTGCGAACATATCCGCTTCGCTTGCTTCCTCGGTGCCATCATTGGCGGCCTTGGCCGATTTGCGACGATCAAAATTGTCCCACACCTCGTTCCAATTGCCACGCGTTGCGGCCTTGGCATATTCGGTCGCACGGGTTTCGAAGAAGTTGGCATGTTCCACGCCGTTCAGCAGCGGGGCAAGCCAGGGCAGCGGGTGTTCTTCCACCATATAGATCGGCTGGAAGCCCAGCTGGCCCAAGCGCCAATCTGCGATGTAGCGGATATAGCGCTTAATTTCCTTGGCGGTCATGCCAGGCACGGGACCCATTTCAAAGGCGAGGTCAATGAAGTTATCTTCCAGACGGACAACCTTCTGGCAGCAGTCGATAATGTCTTCCTTAACGGCCTTGGTCAGGCAATCGCGTTCCTTCACAAAGGCGTGGAACAGCCTCGTAATACCTTCGCAGTGCAGCGATTCATCGCGCACCGACCAGCTGACGATTTGGCCCATGCCCTTCATCTTGTTGAAGCGCGGGAAGTTCATCAGCATCGCGAACGAGGCGAAGAGCTGCACCCCTTCAGTAAAGCCACCAAACATGGCGAGCGTGCGGGCAATATCTTCATCGCTCTCAACGCCAAACTGGTGCATGTAATTGCACTTATCAGCCATTTCTTGATAATCGAGAAACGCGGAATATTCGGTTTCCGGAATACCAATTGTATCCAGCAGGTGCGAATACGCAGCGATGTGTACCGTCTCCATATTGGAGAAGGACGTCAGCATCATCTTGATTTCGGTCGGCTTGAACACACGGCCATATTTGTCGTGGTAGCAATCCTGCACCTCAACGTCCGCCTGGGTGAAGAAGCGGAAAATTTGCGTCAGCAAGTTGCGCTCATGCTCGCTGATTTTCTGCGCCCAATCGCGGCAATCTTCGCCCAGCGGCACTTCTTCCGGCAGCCAGTGGATCTGCTGCTGGCGCTTCCAGAAATCATAGGCCCAGGGATATTCAAAGGGCTTATAGGACTTGCGGGCTTCTAACAGGGACATGGGTGTCTTCCTTAATTCTTCAATTCGGCATGCCAGAGTGCTTCCATTGTCAGTGACCCCGTCACTGACAAGCTAAGCACTCGTCATAATCGGTCGTTGTCGCCAGTTCGAACTTGGGCGCGTCGGGCGTATTGTCCGCCTCAACCCCGCCCGCAAAGCCCGCACGCTGGATCGACTTCGACCGGAGATAATAAAGCGACTTCACGCCAAGTTCCCAAGCGCGGAAGTGGAGCATCAACAAATCCCACTTCTCAACATCTGCCGGGATGAAAAGGTTCAGCGAGGTCGCCTGATCGATATAGGGCGTGCGGTCTGCCGCCAGCTCAATCAGCCAGCGCTGATCAATTTCAAAGCTGGTCTTGTACACATCCTTCTCATCCTGCGTCAGGAAGTCGAGATGCTGGACCGAACCGCCGTGCTCGAGGATCGAATTCCACACCGCGTCAGAATTCTTCGCCTTTTCAATCAGCAGCTTTTCAAGATGCGGATTGCGGATCGAGAAGCTGCCTGACAGCGTCTTGTGCGTGTAAATATTGGCCGGGATGGGCTCAATACAGGCGCTGGTGCCGCCACAGATGATTGAAATCGACGCCGTCGGCGCAATCGCCGTCTTGCAGCTAAAGCGTTCCATCACGCCACGTTCTTCGGCGTCCGG
>JAGWVG010000199.1 GCA_018970965.1 Alphaproteobacteria bacterium
CGAGAGTGGCATTGATACATTTCGCAGTTCTGGCGGACTATGGGAGCAGCATCGCATTGAAGATGTTGCCACCCCCCAGGCTTTCGCACGCGACCCAGAGCTGGTGTTGCGCTTTTACGATATGCGGCGCGAAAATATCCAAAAAGCAGCCCCCAATGCCGCGCATGAGGCTTTGGCCAAGCTCGACCGTCATTGGCAGGGAAATTTGCTGATTGTGACGCAAAATGTGGATGACCTGCATGAGCGGGCAAGGGCTGAACGGCTCATTCACATGCATGGCGAGCATCTCTCGGCCTGGTGTCTGGCGTGCGATGCGCGCATGCGCTGGCACGGCCCCCTCATCGACAGGCCTGGCTGCCCCAAGTGCGGCGAACCCGCTTTGCGGCCTGACATCGTTTGGTTTGGTGAAATGCCCTATCAGATGGACGAGATTGATCGCGCACTCAGCCAATGTGATTTGTTCGTCTCTATCGGCACCTCAGGCGCGGTATATCCTGCAGCAGGCTATGTTCGCACGGCTCGCCATTTCGGCGCGCGCACGCTGGAGCTTAATCTTGATCCCTCACAGGGCAGCATCTTGTTTCACGAATGCCGCTTGGGTCGGGCAACCGATTTGGTGCCGCATTGGGTTGAGGAAATGCTCAGCCACCAGATGGACTGGCTTTAATCCACCCAATCGAGCCCAATATCTCGATAAAGGCCGCGATCTTCATCCCATTTCGGGTCGACTTTCACATGGAGATAGAGGTGGACGCGGCACCCAAGGGATTTGGCAATTTCAGCGCGCGCAGCGGAGCCAATTTGCTTTAAGCGCGCGCCGCCTTTGCCCAGCACAATTGCCTTTTGGCTATCGCGCTCCACTTTGATTTGTTGGTGGATCTCCACTGAGCCATCGTCACGCTCGGTATATTTTTCTGTCTCAATTGCGGTCGCATAAGGCAGTTCGGCATGGAGCTGGAGATAGAGCTGCTCGCGGGTAATTTCTGCCGCCGTCATCCGGTCCGTCGCATCGCTGACTTGATCTTCGGGGAAATGCCAGGGCCCTTCAGGCAGATATTCAGCAACCTTGTCTTTCAAGACATCCAGGCCATCGCCCGTTTCTGCGCTCACCATCAGCACATCGGTAAAGTCGAGGGCGTCATTCAGGCGGGCGGCATGCACCAGAAGCTTATCCTTGGCCGCAATATCCACTTTATTGAGCACCAACATCTTTGGCTCAGGCCGCGCGCGTAAGCCTTCAATGATGCGTTCAACCTTAGCCCCAAGGCCAGCTTTGGCATCGACCACAAATAGAATGAGGTCAGCATCTTGTGCGCCGCCCCAGGCGGCTTGCACCATTGCCCGATCAAGCCGACGATTGGGCTCAAAAATTCCGGGTGTATCGAGCAGCATCATTTGCGTGTCGCCGTGCAGTGCAATGCCCATCAGGCGGGCGCGGGTGGTCTGGGCCTTGGGGCTCACAATCGCCACTTTTTGGCCCACAAGCGCGTTAACGAGAGTCGATTTTCCGGCATTTGGTGCGCCGACAATCGCCACCAATCCGCATTTTTGTGTCATGAATGTCCTAATTTTTTCAATAGGGCAGCGGCGGCTTGCGTTTCTGCCTCTTGCTTTGATTTTCCATCGGCCTCTGCCTCTCCGGCAGAACCAAGCGATACCTTGATGCGAAAGCGCGGCGCGTGGTGGGGGCCAGATCGGTCGATAATTTCATAGACGGGTGGCTTGCGATTGTGCGCGGCGGCCCATTCTTGAAGCTCAGATTTGGGGTGTCGGCGCGCGCTGCGCTGCACATCGAGGAGCGGCTCCCAGCGCTTTTGGATAAAGCTGCGGGCGGCCTCCAGCCCATATTCCAGAAAAACCGCGCCAATCAGCGCTTCAACAGCGTCGCCCAACACATTGTCGCTGTCATAAGCGCCATCGTCTAAAGCTTGTTTGCCCAGACGAAGTCGGGCCGAAAGACCTATGGCCCGCCCAACATCGGCGCAGGTTTCGCCCGAGACAAGGTTGTTGAAGCGTCGGGAGAGTTGGCCTTCGGCATCTTTTGGAAAGCGCCCGTAAATCCAGTCAGCGACAACAAGGCCAAGAACCCGATCGCCCAGAAATTCCAAACGCTCATAGGTGTCGCTGCCGTGGCTGCCATGTGTCAGCGCACGCGCGTAAAGCGCCTCATCCTTGGGAGTGACGCCAAAAGTTTCAGCTACCCAATCACTTAATGTGGTCAAAACGTCTCGCCGATCCTGTTCCAGCGCGCGGCTGTAAACCAAGTCCACGGCAAGAGCCAGTGGGCAGACCCATCTGTTGAAAAGACGGAAATTTGAGCTTTGCCAACCAGATTGGCCACGGGCACAAAGCCAATGCCACCACCCAGCTCTGCAGGGAAGCGACTGTCGAGGCTATTGTCTCGGTTGTCTCCCATCATGAACAAATGACCCGCGGGCACAGTGTAAACGTCTGTGGTGTCTGCTTCGCTATCGGTCAAATCAAGGACATCATAGCTGCGCCCTCCGGGCAAAGTCTCTTGGTAACGGGGGTAATGGCAGCTGGCACTTCCGTCTGCCGAGGCTATTTCGAAAACAGGCGCAAAACAATGCGTATTGGGGCTGACAGCAACGACAAGATCAGGCTTGCGGATCCTTGGAACAGCTTTCCCATTCAGGAATAACTGCCCAGCGCGCATCTGAACACGATCCCCCGGCAGGCCAATGACGCGCTTAATATAATCCACCTGATTGCTGGGCGGCGCCTTAAAAACGACGACATCGCCGCGCTCAGGCAATTTGGCGAAAATGCGGTCAGGAATAAGGGGAAGCGATAGCGGCAAGGAATGGCGCGAATAGCCGTAATTCCATTTGCTGACGAGCAGATAGTCTCCCACCAACAAGCGGGGTAACATGGATTCCGATGGAATGCTGAATGGCGCGATAATGAAGCTGCGCAAAATAATTAAAAAGGCCGCCAGCTTGACGAGATAGATTAAAAACTCTCGCGTCTCGGAGGATTGACCAGCGTTGGGAGACTTCCCAGCTTTCGGTAGCGCCTCATTCGGTGTATCGGTCATACGCTTGCTCTGCGCGCGGGCGTGGATGTTCGTCAAGCAAAAGCCTTATCGTCAAGGAGTGTTCATGTCCGGTTTTGATCCGCGCTTTTCGTTTCTCTCTGCTGATACCCGCCCCACATTAGCCGCGCTTTTTGCGGGAGAGACGGATCGTGTTTCGCGTTTAAGCATTAGTGAACAGGGCATATATTTTGATTTTTCGAAGACACACCTGACCGATGCGCTGGTGAAGGGCTTTGCAGAGTCGCTGGCTGATGCCGGCTTTGAACAACGTCGCGATGATCTTTTTGGCGGTCGCATCGCAAACCCGACAGAGGGCCGCGCTGCAGAACATAGCGCAGAGCGTGGCGAGGGGGCTGCAGAGTCGGTGGCCCATGCCAAGCAGCTGCATGGCCGTATGCGCGCCCTTATTGAGGCGATTGAGGCCGGGGCTCTGGGCGAGATCGCGCATATTTTGCACATTGGCATTGGCGGCTCTGCACTTGGCCCAGATTTGTTGGTGGATGCCTTGGGCCGTGATGCAGGGCGATATGATGTCGCCGTTGTCTCTAACGTCGATGGCAGCGCGCTAAAGGCGGCTTTTGCGCGCTTTGATCCGCATAAAACGCTGATCGTCATTGCCTCTAAAACCTTCACCACAACCGAGACCATGCTGAATGCGGAA
>JAGWVG010000200.1 GCA_018970965.1 Alphaproteobacteria bacterium
CTACACACTCGCCTTCACCAGTGGGTCGCCTTATATTGGCGGGCTCTCCAAGCTCTTCCTGCAAGGCGTCAACGCAAGTTCGCTGGCAGCGACCTTCTCCAACAATGTCTATATTCCGGAATATGCATTCGTCATTTTCCAGATGACTTTTGCCTGCATTACGCCGGCGCTCATTGTCGGGGCCTTTGCGGAACGTGTTAAATTTACACCGTTGATGCTCTTTGTCGTCGCGTGGCTGACGATCGTTTATTTCCCGATCGCGCACATGGTTTGGTACTGGTCGGGCCCGGATTTCCTGCCTGATACACCGACCGACACGGGTCTTCTTTGGGGCATGGGCGCACTCGATTTTGCGGGCGGCACCGTTGTGCACATCAACGCGGGGATCGCCGGCCTTGTTGGCTGCTTGATGATTGGCAAGCGCATTGGCTTTGGCCGCGAAGCAACGCCGCCGCACTCGCTGACGATGACCATGATTGGCGCCTCGCTGCTGTGGGTGGGTTGGTTCGGCTTTAACGCTGGGTCCAATTTGGAAGCCAATGGCTTGGCTGCTTTGGCCTTCATCAACACCTTTGTGGCGACCGCAGCAGCGGCTGTCAGCTGGGCGATTATCGAACAGGTGCATCATGGCCGTCCGTCGCTCCTCGGCGGTGTGACGGGTGCTGTGGCCGGTCTGGTCGCGATTACACCAGCCTCGGGCTATGCCGCGCCGATGACCTCCATTGTGCTTGGTCTGTTGGTGTCGCCGATCTGCTACTTCTTCGTCGCCGTGGTGAAGAACAAGCTGAAATATGACGATACGCTGGATGTCTTTGGCGTGCACTGCGTGGGCGGCATTGTCGGTGCCATTGGCACGGCGATTGTGGCTGATCCGTCGCTGGGCGGGCAGGGCTTCCTAGACTATACCGTCTTCCCGGCGGTTGCAGGCAGCTATGATATGGCCGCCCAGGTGATCACGCAGGTGAAGGCCGTTGTGCTGACGCTGCTTTGGTCGGGCCTTGGCTCGGCGCTGCTCTTCTTCGTGTTGGATAAGACGCTGGGTCTGCGCCCGAGCGAAGATGCCGAACGCGAAGGGCTTGATCTCTCTAGCCATGGGGAACGTGCTTACAATTATTAAGCCGCATCCCCTCACAAGTTTGGGAAGCTGCCGCCCCCTCCTCCTCTCCCAGCGCGCAGCTTCCCTCCCTAGGTTCCACCTGCGAACCACACTGGGTCGACACGGCAACGTGTCGGCCCCTCTTTTTGGGGATCAACGCAAGCGCAGCCCAACCCAGAGGGTGCGTGGCGTGGCGCGTTCTAGAATGCCCGAGGCACTTATCGCTGTGTCGACCTGCGCGTCCGCTAAATTTTCGCCGCGCACAACAACAGACAATCGGGGTAAGATTGGCCAACTGGCCATCGCATCCAAGGTTAAAGCCGCACGCAGACGGCGGCTGTTGCTGTCATCTTCAAACTGCGCCGAGACATAGCGGGTCGTGACCGACAAGGTTCGCCAGCCCAAAGTGGCACTTGCCATATGGCGGGGCGTTTGCGCAGGACGCAGGCCATTGAGGCCGCGGGCGGTGCCGGTGCTGCGCACGCGAGCATTGGTCAGCGCATAGCTTGCCGAGAGAGACCAATCGGCATGGCTATACCGCGCGTCCAATTCCAGCCCCGTGCTTTGAATGGCGTCCAGATTTAGCCGCTGGCGATAGGCCCCCGTCACTTGCCCGACGCCCGGAAAACTGCCCGGGCCATTGGCCAGCGTGACGTTGCCAATGGCATCGCGCAGGCGGTTGGTGAAGGCAGTTGCGCGCAAGACCAGCTGGGGTGCAGGGCGAAGATCCAGGCCAAATTCTGCCCCGCGCATGCGCTCTGGCTTCAGATCTGGGTTGGCGGCTGTCGCGTCGGCGCCGACCCGGAAAGGCCGATATAATTCGTTTAATGTCGGTAAGCGCCAACCCAGATAGGCAGCACTGCGCAGCGTGATGGGCCCATGCTCGAACGCCAGCCCAGTGCGTGCCGTGGGTGCCCAATCCTGTCGATTGGCGGCGCGGTCATTGCGCGTCTGGGCGCCGGCCAATAAACTTTCCACCAGACGACCATCGCGGATCCACCAATAATCTGCCCGCGCACCGCCAGTTAGCGTTAGCGCGCCTGATTGGACCGAGGCTTCGGCAAACAGGCCGGTCGTATCACTCTGGCCCCCTGCCTCGCGCAGTCGTGTCGGCAGGCCGTTGACATAGCTGTAAAATTCATTGGTCTCGCCGGTGGTGCGCCGCCAATCGGCGCCCAAACGCAGCTCGGCATTTGGCCCGAGCGGCGGACGGACTTCAACGCGTGCGCCAAGCCCTGTGGAAGGCACATTAAATTGCGCTACCGATGGCGTTGCGAGCGTCCGGCTGGCGTTGATTGACACCGCATTGCTGGTGAATTTGCGCCGCTGCACATAGGCCAGCGCTTGCACACCCCATGAGCCGCGATGCACCAGGCGCACGCTCGCATCGCCGCCATCGCCGCCATTTTCAGAATAAGCGGTGCCGCGCTCACGCCGATCGATAAACCCCATCAGCGAGGTCTGAAGCTCGGTCTTGTCGCCCAAGGGAACAACGCCGCGCGCCGCCATGCTGAACTGCCGATAAGGCGCTGGGCGGTCCACGCTGCCGCGTTGGCTGGCGATAATGGGAATAAAGCCATCGCCGCGCGCATAATTGGCGCTCAAAAAACCAAAGCCCGCGCCAATCCTGCCTGTGGCAAGCAGATTGGCATCGAGTGATTGCCGGCTGCCATAGCCGATCACGCCGCTTAGCCCCGGATTTTGGTCGGCGGCGCTGATGCTTTCCATCTCAATTGTGCCGGCCAGCGCGCCAGAGCCATAAAGGCCAGACCCTCCACCCCGCGTCACGCGGACTTGGCTCAGCCGCTCCGGCGCGTAGGCGGGCCAAGTGATCCAGCCGCCAAACGGGTCACTTTGCGGTACCCCATCCAGCACCAGCAACGCTCTGCTCGACGCATTTCCGCCCAGACCGCGCAAAGTTGCACCTTGACTGGTGGCATTGGCAGAGCGCGCATCGCTGCGCCGAAATTGGGCGAGGCCTGCGACATTGCGCAGCGCATCTTCTATACGCCCTGAAGCTGTTGCAGTGAGGCGATCCCGGTTGATCTCAGTGACATCATAGGCGGCTTCACTCAGGGACACAGGCAAGGGTCGGCCCGTTACAATAATGTCTCCATCCGCCGCAAAGCCTGGCGTTGCGCTCAGCAATAGCCCAGCGGGCACCGCAATCTTCCTCACGCGTGTCATCATCATAACCCGTCCTCTGGCAGGCCAGATCGCTTCCTAAAAGAGGGCAAAAAGATAAAGGCGGTTATTGCGGCCAACGCAGATGGACGGGAATATTACTGGGCAGGCGATGCCAAGGCTCTGCATCACAGGAAAAGGCAGCAAAATCTGCGCCGCCAAAATCTGCGGCATTATCAAGGCTGCCGATTTTGAGGATCACGCCCTGCGGAAAGCTGGGCGCGCGCGTAAACAAATGCGTGCCGCAGCGCGGGCAAAATTGCCGGGTAACAGCACCTTGCACATCAGGCCGCGTAAAATCTTTTACGGCACCTTGGGTAATTTCAAACCCATTGTTCAAAACGGCCATGCCGATGACAGGCCCGCCTCCGGATATGTAGCGGCACTCACGACAATAGCATTCAAACTTCATGAAGCCCGGACCTTCGG
>JAGWVG010000201.1 GCA_018970965.1 Alphaproteobacteria bacterium
GCTCTCCAAAGCCTTGGGCCATAGCCTCAACGGCTGCCTGTCGTGCTTCATCCTTCAACCCCGGTTTTACTGCGTCTTCCAAATCGAGAATGATCATATCCGCAGGCAGGCCGCGTGCCTTTTCAATCGCGCGCGGGTTCGAGGCGGGCATATAAAGCGCAGAGCGCGGGGCAAGCATGGTTTCCAACATCATAATTCCATGGTGAAGCAGCTTGAGCCAAGGTTCAACCTAAAGCGAAAACAAAAAGGGCCCCAGAGAATGCCCCCGGAGCCCATTTTGCCAGATCAATAGCGAGTTTAAGCCGCCCTTGGCGCCGCCTGACGCACGCCTTCATCAACATGGTCGGCAAATTGCGCGAAGTTGTCGATGAACTGCTGCACCAAAGTGCGCGCCGTTTGATCATATTGTTCCTTGTCAGCCCATGCCTCTCGCGGATCGAGCAGCTTGCTGTCCACACCGGGTACAGAGACGGGAACATCAAAGCCAAAATTCGGGTCCTTACGGAACTCAGCTGCGTTCAGGCTGCCGTCGAGCGCTGCATTCAGCAACGCGCGTGTGGCCTTAATCGGCATACGGCTGATCCCCGGCATTGTTGCCTTGCCACCCGTCCAGCCCGTGTTCACAAGCCAGCACTTCACAGCGCCCTTCGCAATCCGCTCCTTCAGCAGATTGCCATAAACCGACGGATGCCGGGGCATAAATGGTGCGCCGAAACAGGTTGAGAAGGTTGCTTCCGGTTCAGTCACCCCAATTTCGGTACCCGCCACGCGCGCGGTGTAGCCAGAGAGGAAGTGATACATTGCCTGATCCGGCGTCAATTTGGCGATCGGCGGCAATACACCATAGGCATCCGCTGTGAGCATGATGATGTTTTTGGGTACCGGCCCCATATTATCAGCCGAAGCATTCGGAATAAAATCAATGGGATAAGAGCCGCGGCTGTTTTCTGCGAGGCTATTATCATCCAGATCCAGCTGGCGCGTGATCGGATCGATCACAACATTTTCCAAAACAGTCCCAAAACGTTTGGTCGTCGCAAAAATTTCGGGCTCAGCCTCTGCCGACAAACGGATCATCTTGGCATAGCACCCGCCTTCAAAATTGAAGACCGCGGTGTCTGACCACCCATGTTCATCATCACCAATCAAAGTGCGGCTGGCATCAGCCGAAAGTGTGGTCTTGCCCGTGCCCGACAAGCCAAAGAAGATGGCAGTATCTCCATTGGGGCCAATATTGGCAGAACAGTGCATCGGCATCACGCCCTTGGTGGGCAGCAAATAGTTGAGGATGCCGAAAACCGACTTCTTCATTTCGCCTGCATAGGCCGTGCCGCCAATCAAAATCAGCTTCTCACTGAAGTTTACAGCAATCACTGTCTCGCTGCGGCAGCCGTGACGATCTGGATCCGCACGGAAATTGGGCAGATCAATAATTGTATATTCAGGAACAAAGCCTTTGAGCTCTTCCTGGTTGGGGCGCACCAAAAGCGTCCGAATGAACAAATTATGCCATGCAAATTCATTAACGACGCGAACGCGCACGCGATGTTCCGGCTGCGAGCCGCCGTACAGATCTGCAACAAAAAGCGTGTCCCGCTTTGCGACCTCAGCAAAAAAGTCTGCCTTCAACGCCGCAAAATGGGCAGGCGTCATGGGCACATTGGTTTTGCCCCACCAAACGGTGTTTTCGGTTTCGGCATCCTGCACAATAAACTTGTCTTTAGCCGAGCGGCCGGTGTGCTTTCCGGTAGCAACCACCAAAGGCCCTTCTGCAGCCAGCATCCCCTCACCCCGCTGCACGGCCTGCTCTACAAGTGGGCCGGTCAGCAAATTCCAATGCACATCTGCATTCGTATGCAGGCCTTGGTCTGCGAGAGTGAAAGTGGGAACGCGATCGGCCACGGCATATCTCCATGCGGTTCAGGAATAGGCGTGCGCCTAATCTGCGCCAGCGCCCCCGTCAAGCACCGCAACACCCCAAATCACGCCCGATTGCCGTTAACGGGGTTTGTTTCTACAAAGGAAAAAATGTTGGGCAAAATAGGCAAGCTTTAATGGACCGGACGATCGCCCTCGTCGATGATGATCGCAATATTCTGACGTCCGTCTCAATTGGCCTTCAGGCTGAGGGCTTCCGAACCCGTATCTACAGCGATGGAGAAACAGCACTGCGCGCCTTGCGTGACGAACCGGCTGATCTGGCGGTCTTAGATGTAAAAATGCCGCGGATGGACGGATTTGAATTGCTTCGCCGCCTGCGGGACCATTCCAACATTCCAGTAATTTTTTTGACCTCAAAAGACGATGAAGCCGATGAAGAATTAGGCCTCGCTTTGGGGGCCGATGATTATATCGCCAAGCCCTTTTCACAGCGGCTTTTGCTGGCCCGCATCCACGCCGTTCTGCGTCGCCAGCATGCAAACCAGTTCTCCGAAGACAAGGATGAACCTGACACAGCCGCTATGGTTCGCGGCAAACTTGAAATGGACCCTGCCCGCCACCGCGTCCGTTGGGCCGGACAAAATGTGGCACTGACAGTCACGGAGTTCATGATCTTAGAGGCGTTGGCCCAAAGGCCTGGCGTTGTGAAATCGCGCAATCAACTAATGGATGCGGCTTATCACGAAGACGTCTTTGTCGATGACCGGACGATCGACAGCCACATTAAGCGCCTGCGGAAAAAATTTCGTCAGGTAGATGCCCATTTTGATGCAATTGATACGCTCTATGGCGCCGGCTACCGATTCTCAGACGTTTAAATTGCTGCACAAACGGCTGCAGTGGCGCGGGCGCATTACGCTTGCGTGGCGCATATTGCTCGTAAATTTGCTGCCCGTTGCTTTATTGGGCGCGAGTTTATTCTACCTACACTCGGTTCGGAATAGATTGCTGAGCGAGCGTCTGGACCAAGCTGTTTCGGAAACCGCCGTAGTCGCCTCCACCATTGCCACGCTCGACCCCATTGAGCGCAATGAAGCACTCGATCGGTTGGGCAACGTCACGGGAACTCGGTTCCGCATTTTTGCAGGCCACAAGCTGATTATGGACAGTTGGAGCGATACGCCCCAAAGCCATGATGCGTGGCGTGATGATCCCAGCCGGTGGAATCGCACAGCCGCGGCTTGGTTGGATGATCTTGTCGACACGGTTGTCGGTGCGAGCGACATCCCACCCTATAATCGCAACGCACAAGAGCCATTGGCCTCCGCCGAGCTATCGCTGCGCGCTGACAGGACGCATGTCATCACGGCGCGCGCACCCATCATAGGGCAGCAGGGCACTGTTTTGGTAACCGACCGCCATATTCGAGATGTGCGCAGGCTGGTCCGCGCCGAGCGCGCGCGTCTGAGCACAATCGTGGCTATTTCGGTGCTCTCGTCCATTCTGCTCTCATTTTTTCTGGCGCGCACCATTGCCCGGCCCTTGGGCATGTTGGCGACGGCGGCAGAACAAGTTCGCCTTGGGCGCGCACGCGACATAGCCATTCCCGTCCTTGATCGACGAGATGAAATTGGTGCGCTATCTGGCGCCTTGGCCGATATGACTGAAAATTTGCGCGATCGGATCGATGCAACAGAGGCATTTGCTGCAGATGTGGCACATGAGCTTCGCAACCCGCTTGCATCGCTTTCCTCTGCTTTGGAAACCATGGGCACCGTGAAGCAGGCAGAACTCAAGGCCCAACTT
>JAGWVG010000202.1 GCA_018970965.1 Alphaproteobacteria bacterium
CAGCGTTCGCAATCGGGCCGCATCTCCAGCATCAGGCGGCTGCCTTTTTAACGGCATCGCAAATGGCATCCACCCAGTGTTCCACTTGAGTGGCGTCGTCTCCTTCCGCCATGACGCGAATGACAGGCTCGGTGCCCGAGGGGCGAATGACCAAGCGGCCCTTGCCCATAAGCTCTGCCTCTGCCTGCGCGATCACGGTTTTCACGCTCTCAGCTTCCAAAGGCGCGCCCCCCGCAAAGCGCACATTTTTAAGCAGCTGAGGGACGGGTTCAAACAAGTGCAGCACTTCGCTTGCGGGCCGATCTTGCCGGACCAATTCTGCAAGCACTTGCAGTGCGGCCACCAATCCATCGCCCGTCGTGCCATAGTCCGACAGGATCATATGGCCAGATTGTTCACCACCCACATTAAAGCCGCCTTCGCGCATGCGTTCCAGCACATAGCGGTCGCCCACTTTTGTGCGCTCTAGCGATAGGCCTTGGCCTTGAAGATAGCGCTCTAACCCCAGATTGGACATGACAGTGGCCACAACCCCGCCGCCCTTCAGCGCGCCGCGCCGTGCCCAGCTGGCACCGATCAATGCCATGATTTGGTCGCCATCGACCACTCGGCCTTGTTCGTCGACCACAATCAGCCGGTCGGCATCGCCATCCAGCGCAATCCCAATATCAGCACCACTTGCAGCGACTGTTTCTTGCAACAACTGCGGCGCCGTGGATCCGCACGCGGCATTAATGTTGGTGCCATCGGGGTTGACGCCTAAGGGGATGATATTGGCCCCCAATTCCCACAAGGCGGCGGGAGCGACATTATAGGCCGCGCCATGGGCGCAATCGATGACAATCTTCATGCCATCCAGCCGCAATTCTTCGGGAAAGCAGGCCTTGGCAAAATGGATATAACGGCCGCGCGCATCTTCGACGCGGCGGGCCCGGCCAATCCGGTTGGGCTGTGCCAAACTCGGCAGGTTATCAATCAGCGCTTCAATGGCCAGCTCGTCCGCGTCGGACAATTTATACCCATCCGGGCCGAATAACTTGATGCCATTATCTTCATAAGGATTATGGCTGGCAGAAATCATCACGCCCAAATCAGCCCGCATCGATCGGGTGAGCATCGCCACAGCAGGTGTGGGCATTGGGCCAACTTGCACCACATCCATGCCGACGGATGTGAACCCGGCCACCAGCGCATTTTCGAGCATATAGCCTGAAAGGCGCGTGTCTTTGCCAATCACAACGCGGTGGCGATGGTCGCCGCGCACAAAATGCGCGCCTGCCGCCATGCCGACTTTCATCGCCATATCGGCTGTCATCGCCGAAGCATTGGTGCGGCCGCGTATCCCATCGGTTCCGAAATATTTGCGGCCCATCTGCTTGATCCTTTGGTCAATCTTCGCTGTTCTTTGCGTCAGATTGTCGCTGTTGAGAAGCCCCGATGATGATCTCTATCGCGCCAGACGTTACGAGACGATCAGTGCCGCGCACATCTTGTCGCGCAAGGCTGAGCTGAGCCCAAGCTGTGTGCGGCAATAGCCATCAATGCTGCCCATCGTGGCAAAGGCGGCATCCAAATAGTCGGGGTGGACCGACATTAGTGTCCGCACAGCGCCATCCTCCATGTCGGCGCCAAAATTGGCGCGTACAGCCTCAGCCCCCGCAGCAATCCGCGCTGCAGCGTCGCCTGTGCTGTTGGTTAACATATAATCGGCGCGGATATCATCTAGATGAACACCCAGTTGATGCTGCACCAAAGCAACCGCCAGCCCGGTCCGGTCTTTGCCGGCCAAACAGTGGACAAGGCTGGGGCCAGAATCTTCAGAAAGTCGTGCAAAATATCGCCGCAATGTCTCCTGCAAAACAGGGCGAAGCGGCATGTGACGATACAGCTCGACCATCGCCTGATGCGCCTCTTGCGCCGTGCGAACACCAGTCCCAGCGTCGATATGCGATTGCAGGCCAAGAGTATTTCCGGATGTGAAGAGGGTTTCTGCCCGATGGTCTGCGTGACGCGCGCAAGGATAGAGCGCCCTTTCAGAATCGCTGCGTAAATCCACAATATAAGCAAGCCCAAGCCGGTGGACCTGCTCTAAATCTTCTGCAGTTGCGTCTTTATGCTGGCCTGATCGGAACAATTGTCCGGTTGCAATGCGCCCCCCAAATTGGGAGGTGTAGCCCCCAAAATCCCGAAAGTTATGAATACCCTGTGTCGGGACAACTCGTGTCACTCGCCTTGCCTCCGCTGCGACCTCTAAGCCTGCTCTGAGCTTGCTCTAACGCGCTGCACGCCGCTGTCTATCCTCGCCCTCAGAAAAAGAGCAGTCTGATGAAAAGCTTTGCTGTGATCGATTTTGTCGATCAATGAAACAAGACAATCCAATTGGCCGTGGCGTGCATCCGCGCGTAGAGAGAAGGGGAGAGGCGCTGCGCCTTTCCCGTTCAACGAAACAAAAAGGATAAAGCGATGGCGATCATCAACACCGAAATTAAGCCGTTTTCGGCACAGGCCTATAAGGAAGGCAAGTTCATCACCGTCACCGATGCTGACGTGAAGGGCAAATGGTCGGTCTTCTTCTTCTACCCGGCGGACTTTACGTTTGTTTGCCCGACCGAGTTGGAAGATCTGGCGGATAACTATGCCGATTTCCAAAAGCTGGGCGTGGAAATCTATGCTGTGTCGACCGACACGCACTTCAGCCACAAGGCTTGGGCGGATACGTCGCCCGCCATCGGCAAGATCCGTTACACGATGATTGGTGATCCCTCGGGCGTTGTGACCAACAATTTTGATGTGATGCGTCCTGGCGTTGGCCTGGCAGATCGCGGCACTTTTGTTGTCGATCCCCAGGGCATCATCCAAGTGATGGAAATCACCTCGGAAGGCGTTGGCCGCAACGCGTCGGAACTGCTCCGCAAGATCAAGGCTGCACAATATGTCGCAGCACACCCGGGTGAAGTGTGCCCGGCCAAGTGGGAAGAAGGCGAAAAGACGCTGGCGCCCTCGCTTGATCTTGTTGGCAAGATCTAACCAAACCCTTCGGCCTCGCCTCCCTCTCCCCCTATAAGGCGAGGCCCTGTCGGGGCCGGCACTCCCGCCGGCCCCGGCCCCCAATTATGGATGTTTTGACCATGCTCGATGCAACTTTGAAGCAACAGCTTTCGGCCTATATGGCCAATATTACGATGCCTGTAGAGCTGGTATTGTCGCTCGATGAGGGCGCCAAGTCGCACGAGCTGGCTGCTTTGGCGGATGACATTGCTGCTCTGTCAGACAAGGTCAGCGTGATCCGCGCGGATGATGATGCGCGTCGGCCGAGCATGTTGATCCGCCGTGTCGGAACCGACATTGGCGTGCGCTTTGCGGGCATCCCGATGGGGCATGAATTTACCTCGCTGGTGCTGGCGTTGCTGCAAGTGGGCGGCCACCCGTCCAAGGCCGCGCAGGATCTGATCGAACAGGTAAAAGCCCTTGAGGGCGATTATGTATTCGAAACCTATTTCTCGCTCTCGTGCCAGAATTGCCCGGATGTGGTGCAAGCGCTGAACCTGATGAGCGTTTTGAACCCGCGCATCAAACATGTCGCGATTGATGGCGCGCTGTTTCAAGAGGAAGTGACCAACCGCAAGGTCATGGCGGTGCCGATGGTTTTCCTCAATGGCGAAGTTTTTGGCCAGGGCCGGATGGA
>JAGWVG010000203.1 GCA_018970965.1 Alphaproteobacteria bacterium
GCATAGGTCTTAGCCATTGGGCCAAAAATATGCCCTTCCACGCCGGTCAGCGTGAACAGCGGCAAGAAGCTGACAATGATGATGGCAGCGGCAAAGAAGATACCGCGGCTGACTTCGCTCGATGCTTGCAAGACAGAAGAGATGCGGCTGGCAAAGGTGTATTTTCCGCCGTCCTTGCTTTCCACATGGTGCGACCTTTCCGACATATGCCGGAAGATATTTTCAACCATGATGACGGTTGCATCGACAACCAGACCAAAGTCGAGTGCGCCAACCGAGAGTAGGTTTGCAGACTCCCCTTGCAGGGTCAGGATCAACACCGCGAAGGCCAAAGCGAAAGGAATGGTGGCCGCCACAATCAGCGCACTGCGTAAATTGCCGAGGAACGCCCATTGCAGGAAGAAGATCAGCAAGATGCCCGCGATCAGATTTTCGATCACAGTATGCGTGGTGACACCAATCAAATCTGACCGGTCATAAATCCGCTCGAGCGTGACACCAGGAGGCAAAATGCCAGTGGAATTGATCTTCTCAATCTCGGCCTTCACAGCCTTGATTGTCGGCATAGATTGGGCGCCACGGCGCATCAGCACAATGCCTTCGACAATGTCATCTTCATTGCCCAAGCCCGCAATGCCATTGCGCGGACGATTGCCAATTTTCACATCGGCCACATCTTTGAGCAGCACAGGCACATTGGCATCGCGTGCGACCAACGTGTTGCGAATTTGGTCGGGCGACTGGATGAGGCCAACGCCACGCACAATCGCGCTTTGTTCGCCAAAATTGATGGTTTGCCCGCCGACATTCGCGTTCGCATGCGACAGCGCCGAGATGATTTGACCAACATTGGTGTGGTGCGCCGCCAGCTTGTCGCGATCAATCACGACATCATAGCTGCGCAGCTTGCCGCCCCAGCCCGTGACATCAATCACGCCGGGAATGGCGCGAAAGCGGCGCTGCAGAACCCAATCTTGCAGCGTTTTTAAATCTTCAACCGAATAGCCGGCAGGGGCTTTGATGCGATATCGATAAATCTCGCCGACTGGGCTGGTCGGGGAAATAGCGGGGATCGCGCCGCCCGGCAGGGTTGGCAATTGCGACAACCGGTTAATCACCTGCTGTTGCGCTTGATCGTAATTAAAGTCGTAGGTGAACTGGATCTTCACGTCGGACAGACCGAAGAGCGAGATCGCGCGGATCGCCGTCATATGCGGCAGGCCCGACATCTGCACTTCGATGGGAATGGTCACGCCGCGTTCCATTTCCTCGGCAGAAAGGCCGCTGGCTTGCGTCACAATTTCCACCATTGGCGGAACTGGATCAGGATAAGCCTCGATATTGAGGTTATAAAAGGCAACGCCGCCGGCCACGATCATGGCAATGAAGAAGCCAACAATGGTCAGGCGCTGTCGCAGCGCCAAGCGAACAAGGTTGATCATTAGAGTGCGCCTGCCTCGTTCACAAACAGCGCGCCGCGCGTGACGATCTTGTCACCCGGCTTGACGCCTGAAAAGAGAGTGATGCGGCCATCATGGCTTTCGCCTGCCTGCACCGTGCGCGCCAAGACGCGACCATGGCCCAAATAGACCCAGACCCGCGCACTATCACCCTCGTGGATCACCGCTTCTGAGGGAACCGACAAAATCTTCGGCCCGCTCGTTGTCGGCTTTGCAATGGGGTTGCGGATGGTGAAATCGGCAAACATCTGGGGCTTCAACGCGCCATCAGGGTTGGCAATTGTTGCGCGCACCACCAAGCGATGCGTCACGGGATCAATTTGGGCTGCAACATTATCGACAACGGCATCAAAAACGCGGCCGGGAAAGGCCGTTGTTGTGACACTTAGATGATCGCCCAACTTGACCCGGGAAGCTTCACTTTCAGGCACCTGCGCGACAAGCCAGACGCGTGACAGATCCGAAATGACAAATGCGGGCTGGCCCGACCCACCTGTTACAAATTGTCCAGCAGCCACTGAACGCGTCACAATTGTTCCAGCAATAGGTGCCCGCAATACGGCATCTGCCGCGCCACCCGCGCCTGCTGGGCTCGCCCCAAAGACTGTCAACTTGCCCCGTGCGGCGGCGGCAGCTGAGTCTGCCATGCGCAGTGCCGATTGCGCGTTGATCAGATCCGCGCGGGCCTGCTGCAGGTCCTTCAGGGCGCCGCCCGCTGTCTTATAGATTTCATCGGCGCGGTTGAAATTGGCCTCCGCCACGCGCAGTTGCGAGGCAGCGCTGGCGCGTTGCGCTTCGGCCGACATCAAGGCGTTGCGCGCATCACCGACATCGCTGGTGCGAATGCTCAGCAGCGCATCGCCCGCGCGGACATGATCACCGCTTTGCACGGCCACGTTCAAAATTTGACCCGAATAGGGGAGGAAAACCGGCGTGCTGCGGGTTTCATCAATGGCGATTTGGCCGCTCGCCAACGTCCGCTCTAAACCATCATCAAAGCGCACGACATCCAACGTGAGGCCGCTCATCTGCTGCGCGGTCAGCTGCAATTGCCCTGCCGGCAAAGGCGGCGGCGGCGCTTCAGGCCGGTTCAGCAGCGCACGCACCCCCGTAACCAGCAAGGCAAGGGCGATGATGGCGCCTACACTCAGCCCCAAAATCCGCAATTGCTGAGTACGCGAAAGGGCAGGGGCGGCAGGATCAAAATTCATGAGCTCAACTTCTGTTCTGGCACAAGAGCGTGCGGGACTGCTCTTCAGATGCCAGCAGAAGGGGGCTGGATCTCAAGAGACCCGGCCCTCAGAGCCGATTTGCCGTTAACGCGCCTTCGCGCCTGGGTTAAATTTATGTAATGCGGCGTAAGACCCCTTGCGGCCCAGCTTTTGCAAGGTTTTTTCGCTGCAAGATTACAGGGCTTCAGGGCTTCGCGCCGCCTCCAATGCCAAAAGCGCAAAGCTTGCCAGCCAATGTTCGCCCATATAGTCGCCCGCGACATGCGGCAGACTTGCGGCCAGATGCCGATCTGCAGCGTCGCGTGCCGCGGCATAAGCGGGATGATGGGTGCCCAATTGGGCCGCAATATTGCGCCAGCCCCAGGCGCGGCTCAGGTTCAACCCATCCAGATGGGCGATTTTGCCGTCCGATCGGTCCGATACAATGGCAGGTGTAAACAGGCTGGCCGGCATGCACTTTGCTGCATGCGGCAAGAATTGATCAAACCAGCGCTGAAAGGCAGGCGCATCATAAAGGCGGCTCATCAACAGCGCTTCGCTCAGTGCGGAAGACAAGAACTCATCGCCGCCGGGTTCCCATGCTTGGCAATCCGCATCTTGCGCAAACCAATCGTCCGCCCGCGCGCGGATCAGCGCCGTTAACGCAGGGTCGCGCGTCTCGGCCCAGCGCAGGGTGAGCGTAAGGGCAAAGCTGATGTTGAAATGTGTGCCGACACGCAAGGGATAGGTCAGCTTGGGCAAAAAGGCGTGAAAGCGCTGCGCAAAGGCCAAGGCAAGCGGCTCCAGCGCAGCCCCCCAAGGTGCATCATGTCGCACGGCCTCGTCATGCAACGCCAAGAGCCATGCCCAGCCATAGGGTCTTTCAAATCCGGTTGCGGTGGGCCGATCTAGAAAGGCGCGTTCCCCTTCAACCTTATCCGGCGTCAGCATTGCATCTGCCTGTGCGCGGACGGCGGCCGCTTCGGGCAAATCTG
>JAGWVG010000204.1 GCA_018970965.1 Alphaproteobacteria bacterium
CAAAACCTCACTATTCCAACGCTCTAGCTGGCGAAGTGATGCTCTTGTGCCCATTTCGGTCTGCAACTGACGGATATCGCTTTGCGTATCCGCAATTTGCTGATCCACTTTTTCCAACCGGGCGCGTTCTGCCGCGACGCTCAGCGACACGGTGTACAATGCCGTTGCAGCAAAGGCGCACCCAACAACCCAGACAACGGGACGAAATCTGTGAGCGATCATGCGGCACCTCGAAGTTGGTCAGGCCAGAAATGAGCGGATGTGCGCCGCGCGACCCGCAAGGTCGCAGAACGGGCACGGGGATTACGCGTAAGCTCTGCCTCGCCGGGACGAACCGGCTTGGAGACGGCTTCAAATGTCGCTGCAGGGCCCGAAGCCCCAACCTCGGGCAAATGGCGCGAGCCAGCCGGGCGCTGCCCACTGCGATCCCGCAAGAAGCGCTTCACAATGCGATCTTCAAGACTGTGAAAGGTTACAACAGCCAGCCGGCCACCGGGCTTTAACACCCGTTCAGCGGCAATCAGCCCATCTTCCAGCTCTTCCAACTCGCGATTGATATGAATGCGAATGGCTTGAAAGGCGCGCGTTGCCGGATCGCTCTTTTGACCATCGCGCCACCCCACCGCACGGCGGACAATTGATGCCAATTGAGCGGTCCGCTCAATGGGGCGTGCCGCCACAATGGCCCGCGCAATGCGGCGCGATTTGGGCTCATCACCATAGCGATAAATGACATCCGCAATATCAGCTTCATCGGCCGAATTGAGAAAATCAGCAGCAGTTTCGCCCATTTGCTCCATGCGCATGTCAAGCGGGCCATCCGCTTGGAACGAGAAGCCGCGCCCAGCCTGGTCGAGCTGCATCGACGACACGCCAATATCCAGCGTCACGCCATCCACGGGCTCAGCCACATGCTGCGCCATGGTCGAGAACCGATCTTGCACCAGCGTTAGGCCCGGCTCCCCTGCGGCTTGGCCTGCGGCAATCGCATCCGGATCGCGATCAAAGGCAATAACGCGCGCGCCGGCCTTCAACATAGCGCGCGTATAACCGCCTGCTCCAAACGTGCCGTCCACATGCGTTTCGCCGGGGCTGATGGCGAGCGCATCGATCACTTCTTCAAGCAAAACGGGGATATGGGGTGCGCCCTGGGTCATCCACGCACACCGCGTTCTGCCATCAAAAAGGCAGCAACGTCCTTTGTTTCCGCATCAATACCCGGGGTATCGATGAGCAGATTGGGGTTCCAAATTTCAAATGTATTGCCAGTGCCAAAGAAGAAGGCGAGATCGCTCAACTGCGCTTTGGCACGAAAAAAGGCGGGCAAAATAAAGCGGCCGCTGGCATCATAGGGCACTTCTTCAACAAGGCCAAACGCGCGGCGATTATTGTTGAAATAGTCAAAGTCGCGGCCAGCCGAACGCTCGCGTTCTTCCTCACGCTCCAGCCGATCATGCAGCAGGCGTGACCAGCCCTTATCATAGCCGGTCAGGCAGGGGTCTTGCTGATGCTTGGCGATAATGAGGACGCGGCCATCGCTGTTTTTCTCGATCGCAGAGCGCAGGAAGGCGGGAATCGCGACGCGGCCTTTGCCGTCGATCGCGTTCAGCGCGTGCCCCCTGAATAGCTCCCTTTCGCTCACAGCACCCCTCAGCGTCAGGGGCTGATGGGCCGCTGCCGAGCTATAACCCCATGTTACGCCCGGCAAATTCAATACTGAATCAGGACAGCCCCGCCCCAATCTGACGAAGGCAAGGCGTATCAGGGAATGTTGGGGACAGCAAGGGATTTCACGGGTGAAATGGGGATTTCACACCCCAATTTTTGAATTTCAGCGGGAAACCGGGCTTTTTGCCTATGGCTTTTTCTCTAGCTCACCTTTCTTAGTTCGTTGATTTTCTTTGATTTTCTGCGTCAAAAGCTGATTTAGGGCGGCAAATCCCCTTAAAAACCCACGCGCGTCGCGCGACGGGTGCAGAAAATCTGCATCGCTGATGAGCAGCGCAAGCCCTTGACCAAGCGGGCAAATTGCAAGTGCTGGGTCGGGCACATCACACTGCCCGCTCTGCCGCTTCCAGTGCCCACTACCTGCCAGATCCAATAGCTGGCCACCAATGCGGGCGCGACGCGGCGGCCCAACGGGCGAATCGGCCACCAAATCCAGGCCCCAATGGCGGTAGAGCGGCGACAATAAGCTGGCCTGCGGCGCACGGCGGGGGTCGCCCAATGCGCGCTGCTGGGGCCAGCGCAAATCCGGGTCGGCCAAAATGACAACCAAGCCACCGCGCCGCACCCATGCATCAAGCGCGACCAATTCTTGCGGGGCAAGGCGCGGCGGCTGGATAAGCAACAGCCGGCCTACCGATTGCAGTTCTTCAGCACTCGCCATATCCAGCGGGCGCACATCCCAGTTTTGCGACAATTGATTGAGGCTTGGCGCGCGGCGTGACTGGCCCTGAATAATATCGCGCACATCGCCTTCGCCCCAAAAAAGCGGCAATGCCGTTAATACGTAAAGGGGCGGCTTAGCAGGCAGCGCCGGACTTGAGCAGGCTGCGCAAAGCAAAGCCAGCGCCGCAAGCATATAGGGCCTCATTTTTTCGGAGCAGGCGCGTCCGGCTTGGTGGGCGCACCGGGGGCCACACCGAGTTCGGCCAAAGGCTCGTTCTTTTCATCCGCGCTTTTTGCCGGCTGACCTGTCACTGTCGGCGCATTCTGAACCTTGGAGGGGCCCAATTGCTGCAGCATCGCATTGGCAAGACCCACCAGCAGCAAAATGCCCCCCAGCCCCGTCAGCCCAACGCGAATGCGCCGCCAACTTTCATTGCGCTCCTGAAGCGGGTCCAATGCCATGTTTAATCTTTCAGCCAATCAAAAACGGGCAGGTTCTTCGACCGCAGCCATTCGGGGTTATAAAGCGTCGACAGATAACGGAAACCCGTATCGCACAAAATCGTCACAATTGTTTTGCCCGGCCCCAATTGCCGCGCCAGAGCCACCGCACCGGCGATATTGATGCCGGAGGATAGACCCAAACACAGTCCCTCTTCGCGCAGCATGCGTGCAACCCAATAGAGACCCTCCTCATCAGATATGCGGAACTGGGTATCAATGGGCGCGCCATCCAGATTGGCCGTGATCCGGCCTTGGCCAATGCCTTCAGCAACGGAGCTTCCCTCTGCCTTTAACTCCCCATGCGCGAAATAATTATAGAGCGCAGCGCCGTGAGGGTCCGTCAACGCAATGACAATATCGTCGCGATGCGCCTTTAGACCAAGGCCAACCCCCGCGATTGTGCCCCCCGTGCCTGCCGCACAGGTAAAGCCATCTACTTTGCCCTCGGTCTGCGACCAAATTTCTTCTGCAGTGCCAACAATATGAGCCTTGCGGTTGGCCGTGTTGTCAAATTGGTTGGCCCAAATTGCCCCGTGCGTCTCTTCCGCAATCCGCCGTGATGTATGCACGAAATGCCCGGGATTAGAAAAAGGCGCGGGCGGCACCAAAACCAATTCTGCTCCCAAGGCCCGCAGCGTATCCATTTTCTCTCGGCTTTGCGTATCGGGCATGACGATAATCGTCTTATATCCCTTCGCATTGCCAACCAGCGCCAAGCCAATTCCGGTGTTGCCCGCCGTGCCTTCAACAATTGTC
>JAGWVG010000205.1 GCA_018970965.1 Alphaproteobacteria bacterium
AAGCCGACCAGCGGCAGCAGCAGCAGGCTGGCATCAATAGTCTGGCCGCCGTAATATTCAACGAACCGGTTGAGGCCTGGATGAAAGCCTTCCCGGCAGACATCTTCATGGATTGTGTCACGCAACCTTTCCCAGCGGGCGAGGCGCTCAGGGCCGGCCTGAGCACGGCTAGCTGGGCATTTCAGAACCCTATCAACCCCCACCCACGCCATCACCCGCGAATAGACGTAATGACGCGGCTCCCCGCGCGACTCCCAAAGCCCCGCGCCCGGCTGGTGCCATGTGGCCTCAATGTGGGAAACCAACTGCATTTCTGCGTTGAGCTGATGCACTGATGGGGCGATACCAGCCTGCACCGCCAGATGCAGCGCCTCCAGCAGCTCTCCATGCACATCTGCTTGGTGCTGGGTAGATGCGATGTTGCCGATGCGCACCGGACGCGCATGGTTAAAGCCCTGCAGCCATTCCACCTCCGATTCGGGAATATGCCGCTCACCGCTCACCCGATACATGATGCGCAATTTCTCCGCCTCGGCGCCCATGGTTTGCAGCATCCAGTCGCGCCAGGCCCGTACCTCGTGGTGCAGCCCGGCGTTCAATAGCGCATTGACTGTAAAGCTAGCGTCGCGGACCCAACAGAACCGATAATCCCAGTTCAAACTGCCCCCCGGTTTCTCCGGCAATGAGGTGGTCGGCGCCGCGACCATCCCGCCGGTTGGATGATAGACCAGCGCCTTCAGCGTGATCAGCGAGCGTTTGACCGCCGCCGGCCAATCCGTCTGCTTGCCGAATTGGCCGATCCAACCACGCCAATAGGCTTGGGTGTCGGCCAATAACGCCGCTGGTTCCCAAGGCGAGGCCGCTGGCGCGCCAAAGCGCAGCGCAACATGCTGGGTCTCGCCGGCTCCGATATCGAACGACGCCACCAAGTCGCCATCCGTCGCCTGCATGTCCAACGTGCCCTGCACGACAAACCGGCAGGCCCCGACATGACCGCAAAACCCCGCTGGCGCCGGCGCCAGCCACGGTGCCACAGCACCGTAATTGCCGCGCAGGCGCATCACCATCCGCATTGACACCTTGCCGGAAACACCCTCAACGATCCGGATCAGCGCGGCGCCATCCTGACGAAGCGGCATGAAATCAAGCACCCGCACCTCTCCTGTTTCGGTGCGGTGCAGCGTCTCCAGCACCAGCGTATCCTCGCGATACTGCCGGACAATCTGCCCGGGCGCCACGGGGCCAAGGTACCAGCACCCGTTCTCCGCTGTGCCCAACAACGCGGCAAAGCACGCATCCGAGTCGAATTTCGGCCAGCACAGCCAATCGACCGATCCGTTCCTGTGCACGAGCGCCGCCGTCTCACCGTCACCGATTAGTGCGTAATCCTCAACCGATAACGGCATGCAACCTCCCGCTTTCATAAACCATTGCGTGATGTAGGAATGCCCATGCCCACGCGAGCGTTTGCGCAATGCAGTCCCACACGGATGACGAAGGTTTCATCAGGGGATCATACACCGCAGCAAAGAGGATGGCTGTCATCGGCGAGCCTTATCCATGTCAATTTACGCGAGGGGAGAAGAAGGAGGGCGAGGACATCGTGCTGAAAAGCCTGCGCTACGGTATGACCGCATCGGGTCGTCATCTGCCGGCGTGGCCATCGGCCGATGGTGCCAGCTTATCTGGCCATTCCGCTTACGGTCCATTTTGCCCTTAAGCGCTCGCACCCCAAAATTTCATTAAACCAAATCTTTAATGGCAAAAAATGCTTGGCACGGCTCTCGGCGTTGGTTGGGATTCAGCTTAACGCCTATCAATTGATATTTATGTCGGCAAGGCTCTGCTGCGAATAGAACAAAAGATATCTTGATGATGCACAAGCTGTAGCGGCAACTGCGAAACCTGGGCGCATGCATGCACCGAATGGCCATAGCCGCTCAGGAAAATGCGATGAAAATCCATCCTTATGCGTTGTCTTTATCCAACAACTCACACCAGATGGCCAATTATTCAGAGCGACCCTGACTAAACCCCAGATGAAATCCTCATCAGACTAGCTTGCCAGGCGAACAAAACAGCCAATGTCCGCAGAGCCTCATTACCTGGATACAGCTATGGCCGCGAAGCGCTCAACAACGACCAAAGCCAAAATCGTCCCTGCCGCCAAGCACAATGCCGCGCGCAGCCTCTGGACAGGTCAACTGCGTCTGGCGCTTGTCAACATACCGGTTCAGCTCGCCTCCGCCACCAACAGCAGCGCCCGGTTGTCCTTTCATCAAGTCGACTTGAAATCCCATAAACGCATCCGTTACGAGAAGACCGCCCCGGGCATTGGCCCCGTCAAGCCCGAAAATATCGTCAAAGGCTTTGAACTCTCCAAAGGCAATTACGTGCTGGTGACAGACGAGGATCTCGACCACATCAAGCTGGAAAGTAAACGTACCATCGACCTTGTGCAGTTTGTCGATCACTGCGAGATCGACCCGATCTATTTCGACAAGCCCTATTACGTGATGCCGGATGGCAAGCTGGCCGGCGAAGCCTACGCTGTGCTGCGCGACGCGCTGCGGGCCACGGGTAAGATGGGTGTTGGCCAGTTCGTGATGCGCGGGCGCGAATATATCGCCGCGCTGAAACCTTGCGGACAGGGGTTGATGCTGGAAACCCTACGCTTTGCTGACGAGGTGCGCCGTGCCGCGCCTTATTTCGCCGATCTAGGCAAGACCGAGGCAGATGAGGAGCTGCTGGATCTGGCAAAAGACTTGATCAAGCGCAAAACCAAAAAATTCGATCCCGCTGCCTTTGAGGACCATTACACCGAAAAGCTACGTGCTTTGATCGAGGCCAAGGCCAAGCATAAGGTGCGGGTGGACGAGGATGAGGCGCCTGACGAAACCAAGCGCGGCAATGTGGTTGATCTGGTGGAGGCATTGCGGCGCAGCGTAAGCAATGGTGCCGCGCCAAAACGGCGCCGCCGTGCCGGGTAAGAAACGCCTCGCCGCCTACCGGGCCAAGCGTCGGTTCAATGAAACCACCGAACCAAGCGGGGACAATCCCACCGCCGCCGGGGCGCGTTATCTGATCCAAAAACATGACGCGACCAGGCTGCATTATGATTTGCGGTTAGAGCTGGACGGCGTGCTCCTGAGCTGGGCAGTGACACGCGGCCCCAGTTATGACCCGAAGCAGAAACGTTTGGCTGTGCGCACCGAGGATCATCCTCTGGATTATGGGGATTTCGAAGGCACGATTCTGAAAGGCCAATATGGCGGCGGCACAGTAATGCTCTGGGATGAGGGGCAATGGGCACCGATCGGCGATGCAGCGAAGGGACTGAAGGCGGGTAAACTCGCCTTTCTGCTATACGGAAAGAAACTACACGGAAAATGGGCGCTTGTGCGCATGCGCGCCAAGGAGCGGGAAAAGCGGGAAAACTGGTTGTTGATCAAAGAACAGGACGAGCTGGCCGGAAGCCATGAGAATTTACTGGAGGACGAAACAACGTCGGTGAAATCCGGCCGCTCAATGCACGAAATCGCCGATGCCGCGCCGCCGAAGCGTTCTTCCAAAGTCGCACCGCCTAGCTTTGAAGCGCCCGCCTTGGCAACACTGGTCGATAGCCCACCTGCCGGTAAGGAATGGCTATT
>JAGWVG010000007.1 GCA_018970965.1 Alphaproteobacteria bacterium
AAACCACCAGGCCCACCCCGGAGATATAGGCACCGATCGACGATATCTCGTTGAAGGGAGCAAATGCGTTGGGATAGTCGGCAACGCGCCGCGGCATCCCGGCTTCGCCGAGAAAATGCATCGGGAAAAACGCAAGATTGACGCCAACGAACGTCAGCCAGAAATGCAGTTTCCCGAAGAACTCTGAATACATGTATCCGGTGATTTTGGGGAACCAGTAGTACCAGCCTGCGAAGATCGCAAACACCGCGCCGAGCGACAGCACATAGTGGAAGTGCGCAACGACGTAATAGGTGTCGTGCATATAGTTATCGACACCGCCATTGGCGAGAACAACGCCTGTCACGCCACCAACGGTGAACATGAAGATGAAGCCCAAAGCCCAAACCATCGGCACTGTGAAGCGAATGGAGCCGCCCCACATGGTTGCAATCCAAGAGAAAATCTTGATTCCGGTCGGCACCGCGATAACCATCGTGGCCGCCGTGAAGTACATCTTGGTGTTCACATCAAGGCCGACAGTGAACATGTGGTGCGCCCACACGATGAAGCCAACGACGCCAATGGCGACCATGGCATAAGCCATGCCGAGATAGCCGAAGATCGGCTTTTTCGAGAAGGTCGAGATCACCTGGCTGACAATGCCGAAGCCCGGCAAGATCATGATGTACACTTCGGGGTGACCGAAGAACCAGAACAAGTGCTGATACAACAGCGGATCACCACCGCCCGCCGGATCGAAGAAGGTCGTGCCGAAGTTGCGGTCCGTCAGCAGCATGGTGATGGCAGCAGCCAGCACCGGAAGAGCCAAAAGAAGCAAGAAGGCAGTAACCAGCACCGACCAGACAAACAGCGGCATCTTGTGCAGCGTCATGCCCGGAGCGCGCATGTTGAAAATGGTGGTGATGAAGTTGATCGCACCCATGATCGAGCTGGCACCTGCGAGGTGCAGCGAAAAGATCGCCATATCAACCGACGGGCCTTGCGAGCCATAGGTCGACAGCGGGGCATAAACCGTCCAGCCCGTACCAGCACCCAAGCCCGTGCCACCCGGCACAAAAGCGGAGCCCAGCAGCAGGATGAACGACGGCACCAGCAGCCAGAACGAAACGTTGTTCATGCGCGGGAAGGCCATATCTGGCGCACCGATCATGATCGGCACAAACCAGTTGCCAAAGCCGCCAATCATGGCCGGCATGACCATGAAGAACACCATGATAAGGCCGTGCGCCGTGATCAGCACGTTCCACATATGGTAGGCTTGATCGATGCTGGCGCCCTGACCTTCAAGGAAGGCGGCCCAAGTGGTCAGATACTGAATACCCGGCTGCGCGAGTTCGGCGCGCATCAGGCCCGAAATCGCACCGCCAATGATGCCCGCGATAATCGCGAAAATCAGATAGAGCGTGCCAATATCTTTGTGGTTGGTCGACATGAACCAGCGGGCAAAAAAGCCCAGCTGATGATCGTCATGATCATGTGCATGATCGTGCGAGGCAGCGATAGTCGTCATGGTCGTTATGCCTTGGTGGCGGCTGCAGGTGCAGCCGGTGCGGTTTCGTTAGCGCCTTCCGCCGCAGCAGCAGCGGGGGCAGCAGCGGGAGCGGCAGCCGGTGCGGGCGCAGCGACGGGTTCAGCACCCGGCATCTTGCCACCCTTAGAAGCAACCCAGCGTGCGAAGTTTTCCTTCGACACGACTTCTACCGCAATTGGCATGAAGGCGTGGCGGGCGCCGCAAAGTTCAGAACACTGGCCATAATAGAGGCCTTCCTTTTCGACCTTGAACGTCACTTCGTTCAGGCGACCAGGAACAGCGTCCATCTTGGTCCAGAAGGCGGGGACAGCGAAGGAGTGAATCACATCTTCCGACGTCACAATGGCCTTGATTTCGGTTCCAACCGGAATGACGAGACGATTATCGACAGCCAGCAGGCGGGGCTCACCACGCTTGGCTGCTTCCGCATCGGGAAGCATGTTCGAGACAATCTCAAAATCACCATGGTCGGGATATTGATAAGACCAATACCATTGGTGGCCGATCACCTTGATTGTCACCGCATCTTTACCGGCCGGCTTATATTGCGCGGCGAGCAAGCTGATCGACGGGATGGCTACGGCGACGAGAATCAGAACCGGAACAAGCGTCCAGATGACTTCAATCAACGTATTATGGCTGGTCTTGGAGGACACAGGGTTGGCGGCACGACGATAGCGCACCATCACCCAGAGCAGCAGCCCCAGAACGAAGAGCGAGATGACCGTGATAATCGGCAGCAAAATTGCGTCATGCAGATGGCGCGCACGCTCACCATTTTCGGTGACTTGCGGCTGAATGCCAATTTTGCCGGCAACCGGCTGGCCGATGCCTGGTGTGGGCATAAGCGCGGCAGGCGCTTCGGGCTTTGCCTGTTCAGCAGCGGGAGCAGCCGCAGCGGCATCCGCTTTAGGAGCGGGCGCAGCCGCAACCGGTGCGGGAGCAGCGGCAGCGGGCGCCGGAGCGACCGGAGTTGCTTGCGCCATCGCAGTTGCCGGTGCGAGCACCAGGCCAATTGCGATCAGGGCAGATCTCAGCTTCTTCATTACCTGTTTGTCCATGTTGACGCCCGGAAATCCGGGCAAAAATAGGGCCCCTGGAGCTATCTAGAACAGATAGTCCGGGCTGGCCTATACGCGCCAAAGCCCGGAGGCTCAAGGGAGTTACGCCGCATTTTTTGCTTAGGATTGCAGCCGCGGTCCAGCCCCCCTAAGGGATGGGTTCCCAAAGTTCAGCCAAAGCTGGGGCTATGATGACCAACGATGACATCCTTCAGGAGTTCCGCGACGCGGAAGCCTTGCTGGAGGGCCACTTCATTCTTTCTTCAGGCTTGCGCAGTCCGCGCTATCTGCAATGCGCCCGTGTGTTGATGAATCCAGCGCGCGCCGCGCGTCTTGCTGAAGCACTGGCCAACCGCCTGCCTGCGGAGGTGCGGTCTGCAATTGATCTGGTAATCTCCCCCGCGATGGGCGGCATTATTATTGGCCATGAAATGGGCCGTGCTTTAGGCAAGGACGCGTTGTTTCTTGAACGGCCTGATGGCGTTTTCGGCCTGCGTCGCGGATTCCGGCTGGAACCGGGCCAAAAAGCGCTGATGGTGGAAGATGTGGTGACGACGGGCCTGTCTTCGCGGGAAGCCATTGCCGCAGTCGCGCGGGAAGGCGGCGAAGTCATCGCAGAAGCCTCTCTCGTTGATCGGTCTAATGGTGCCGTCGATTTGGGCGTGCCCTTTTACCCTCTGATCCGCCTCGATGTGCCGACCTATGAGGCAGATAATCTGCCGCCAGAGCTTGCCGCCATTCCCGCCGTCAAGCCGGGCAGCCGCAAGGACGCGCAATGACGGTAGGCGCCGCACAGCATTTGCGGCTGGGCGTGAACATCGACCATGTCGCCACCATCCGCAATGCGCGCGGGGGAGACCATCCCGACCCGTGGCGCGCAGTGGAAATTGTTGAACAAGCTGGCGGCGACGGCATTACCGTGCATTTACGCGAAGATCGGCGGCATATTCGCGATGCCGATCTGGATACACTCATGGCGCGGACCCGTCTGCCAATCAATTTAGAGATGGCCGCGACGCAAGAAATGCTGGGCATTGCGCTAAAGCATCGCCCGCACGCCGCCTGCATCGTGCCCGAAAGGCGGGCCGAACGGACAACAGAAGGCGGGCTGGATGCTGCTGGCCTGCACAATGAACTGGCCCCGATTGTCGCCCAATTGAACGACGCAGGCATTCGCGTGAGCTTGTTTATCGAGCCTGATGCCCGGCAGATTGAAGCCGCGATGCGCTTGAAGGCGCCCGTGGTTGAACTTCATACTGGCAAATATGCCCATGCCAGCGGGGCTGACCTGTCTGCCGAGTTAAAGCGCCTTAGCGATGCAGCCGCACTTGCGGCGCGCAATGGCATAGAGCCCCATGCCGGCCATGGCCTGACGTTTGACAATGTCGGGCCAATTGCCGCCATTCCGCAAATCGCAGAATTGAATATTGGGCATTTCCTCATTGGCGAAGCCATCTTTATCGGGTTGGCAGAAAGCATCCGCGAAATGCGCGCGCGCATGGATGCCGCCCGAGATGTCGCATGATCGTCGGCCTCGGGTCTGACCTGTGCAATATCGAGCGGATTCAAAATTCGCTCACGCGCTTTGGCGCACGCTTTGAGACTCGCGTGTTCACAGATGTCGAACGCGCCAAAGCGGCACGACGCCCCTTCACCAAGGCTGGCACTTACGCCAAGCGATTCGCTGCAAAAGAGGCCTTTTCCAAAGCCGTGGGGACGGGCTTTAAACGCGGCGTGTTTATGAAAGACATTGGCGTCATCAATGCGCCCTCTGGCGCGCCAACGCTGGCGCTCACAGGCGGTGCCAAAGCGGCACTTGAGGCGCTCATCCCTGCCGGACATGAAGCGCATATCCACTTAACACTGACCGATGATCATCCTTGGGCCCAGGCCTTTGTGATTATCGAGGCCTTGCCGATGCGGTCATCCGGCTCCTAAGGCGCGGCCAAACACCTCTGATTCAAGAAAGTTTCTTCGGAATGGCGAAAGCAAAGCGCACCAAGAGCGATCAAATTGACTGGGTTGCCGAAATTCGCGGCGCGGTGGTGTTGCTGGCCGCAGTGCTCGGCTTTCATAGCTTTGTTGCCAAGCCATTCTACATCCCATCCGAATCGATGGTCCCCACTTTATTGGTGGGGGATCGTCTCGTTGTGAATAAATTCGCTTATGGCTGGAGCCATGTCTCACCGACCATTCCGTCCGTCCCGGCCTTGTTCCGCTGGCTGGTGCTGCGCGAGCCCGTCGAGTCGTTGGCCGTGCAGTTGCCCAATTGGAAAGGCCGCATCTGGGGCAGCACGCCCGAACGCGGTGATGTCGTCATTCTGACGCCGCCCGGCACGAATACGGATTACATCAAGCGCGTTATTGGGCTGCCGGGAGATCGGATCGAGGTGCGTGGTGGCGTCGTCTTCATCAATGGCCAAGCCGTAAAGCAGCAGCGCCTCGGTGATCGGCTGATGCCCGTTGATCTCAATGACCCCTGCACGCCTGAAGACTACCCCGGCCGCCGCGTGACGAAGGACGATGGCAGCCTGTGGTGCAAACTGCCTATTGTGCGCGAAACTCTGCCCAATGGCCGCACCTATGAGACTGTTGATGCCGACCGCGATTCCGTCGGAGATAATTATGGCCCCATCACCGTGCCCGATGGGCACTATTTCATGATGGGCGATAACCGCGATCACAGCGCCGATAGCCGCTTTCCGCAATGGCAGCGCGGCTTGGGCGGCCCCGTTGCGTGGGAGCAAATTGGCGGACGGGCAGAGATTATTACCTTTTCGCTCGATGGATCGAGCAGCCTGTTAAACCCGATCAGTTGGGTCCGCGCCTTGCGCCCAGGCCGCGCGCTCACCAGCCTCGCGCCGAAAAAGACTGCTGAATAGAAAAAGCCCGCGCCGAAGATCGACGCGGGCTAAAATTTTATCAGAGACCGCTGCGCTTTACCGCGGCGTTGCTCCACCGGCGGCGCCGGCCGCTTGCTGCTGACGCTGCATCATTTGCTGCATCATTTGCACTTCAGCTTGGCTGCGGAAATCATGCAGATCAACATCAAAGACAAGAACTGAATTGGCCGGAATGGGGCCAACGGCCTGCGCGCCATAACCCAAAGAAGCCGGAATGCAGAGCCGGTATGATCCGCCACGCGCCATCATCTTCAATGCTTCCGAGAAGCCGGGAATGCTGCCTGCAACAGGCATTGGCACTTGCTGGTTGGCATCAAACTCTGTGCCGTTGGCCAGTGTCCCCTTATAGCTGATCAGCGCAATATCTTGATCCGTCGGGCTGGCGCCCTGCCCCGCCTTGCGGGTTTGGAAGACCAGACCTGCAGCGGTTGTTTCAGCAGCCGCAACGCCATTGCCCGCAGGCAACATCAAGCTGGCCGAGCAGCTTTGACCCACAGCCTTTGCCGTACCGGCCCAAGCGAGCGCACCGGCAACAGCCGCGACAATCGCGACGCCACCCCACAGCTTTACAAGCGAGCCTTTGGCAATTGGATGAATGGGAACAGCAGTGTTGGACATGGAGGACCCCTAGTTGGTCAATCAATCTGGCGACGGCCTATGGCGCATCCGCACGCGCTCGCCAAGACCAAAGAAAAAGGCGCCGGAATAATCCGACGCCCTTTTTCATGTGATGGCAATCGCCGTGTGGCTTAGCGGATGCCGTCACGCTCCATACGCTTGCGCTCCATCTTGCGCGCACGACGGACAGCGGCAGCCTTTTCACGCGCGCGCTTTTCCGAAGGCTTCTCATAGTGGCGACGCAGCTTCATTTCGCGATAGACGCCTTCACGCTGCAGCTTCTTCTTGAGAGCCCGAAGCGCCTGGTCCACATTGTTGTCGCGAACGATAATCTGCATAAAAAAGCCACACTCCAAAGTCGCATTTGCACCACCAAAACTGGCGGGCTGAAGCCAAAAACGAGGAGGCGTCGCTGGAAGCGCCGCACCCGAGAGATGCGCCCCTAGCCACCGATTCCCCAAAAAGCAAGGGAAAAGGCCCGATAGACGTTGAGACGGCCACGCAATCGGCAATCTGGGTGCGATTCACACAAAAAACGCGGGGATGCTCAAACCAGCCCGCCGGCTCCTACGCCCGATTCGCGCAGAGTATGGATTGCACACATAGCAGGCGGCACAAAATTCGCGGCAGGTGGCTTCGCGCTGGTGCTCCAGCAGATGCATCTTGCCTCTCTGACGGGTGCGGCCTTTGTGGGCATTGCATATCTGCCCTTCTGCTTCATGATTGTAGCGTTAGAGGCAGGTCTGGCCAGTCTGATGGCGCGCGAGGGATCGCCGCCTCGCCGCATCCAGTTTCAAGCCGCACCAGCGTGATGACGAGCCTAGCGTTGCAACATCAGATCAGCACGCTAGGCTGTCAGGATGGACAGCAGCGCAATCGCCCCCTTTGCGGACCTAAAGCAAACTTTAACGATCAGCCTTGATTGGCTGGCCAGCCATACCGCCCATATTATATTGGGGGCCGGCGCCGGACTTGTCATCGTTGCGGTGCTCTGGGGTATGCGTGCGCTTGGCACACATTTATGCCGAGAACATTTTGGCGCGTCCCACTGGCCGGGCATCATAGGCAAAACGCTCGGCAAGACGCGTTTTTGGTTCATGATCGCAATTGCTGTGCGGATCATCACTGGCACCGCAAATGCACCGGCTGACATTGCCTATCCCGTTCACATTGTCTTTGTGGTCGCAACCGTTCTGCAAGCTGCGATTTGGGCACGTACGCTGATTTTAAGCTTGGTCGATTATCGCGCGGGGGAAACGGACTCGACTGGCAATTTACAAAGCGCGATGGGGCTCATCCGGGTGTTGGTGACAGCTGGGCTTTTTCTGCTCGCTGCTATCCTCATCCTTTCCAATTTGGGCGTCAATGTCACCGGGCTGATTGCCGGTTTGGGTGTCGGGGGAATTGCCATTGGCCTTGCTGCCCAAGGCATATTTTCCGACCTCTTCGCCGCCCTTTCGGTGCTGTTTGATAAGCCGTTTTTAAAAGGCGATATGGTCCGCTTTGATCAAAGCCAAGGGACAGTGGAGGCCATCGGCCTCAAGTCCACACGCATTCGCGCAATCTCTGGCGAAGAAATTGTCATTTCCAACGCGAACCTGCTGAACAAAGAATTGCGCAACTTAACGCTGGTCCACACGCGGCGCTATTTTCAGACATTGTCACTCGTCTATCAGACATCGCCGGATATGTGCCGCGCGCTGCCCGGCCTGCTGAAGGACATTGTTGAAAATATTGAGGGGTGCAGTTTTTCCCGCTGCGCTCTCGACACTTTCTCGCCGTCGAGCCTCGATTTCCTGCTCATCTACGAAATTGCGGGGGATGATGCTGGCGTTGCGTTGGAGCGCAAACACCAGATCAACACCCGCATTCTGGAGGTTTTTGCGGAGCGCGGCATTGCATTTGCCTACCCGACCCAAACCACCTTCACGGCAGCACCCGATGGCCGCATGGTTATGCCTTATCTGGAAACCACACACGCCAGTGGCAAAAAATAGCCCTGGTTGTTTGGCCTAGGCCGCCCAGTGAATATCAATCGGCTGCTCTGCATCTGCGAGCACCCGCCCAATCGGCAGAGGCGAAAGAGGGCCATCTTTAATTGCCTGTTCCAACAGGGCCTTTTTATCATTACCCGTCAGCACGATCATCAAAGTCCGGGCAGATAAGATGCTGTGCCGGGTCAGCGTGACGCGGGCGACAGGCGCTTCAGGCGGCAGGGGATTAGGCAAAACGCCAACGGCACGGCGTGCCTTGGGCGCATTTAGGGCGTCGTCCATATCAGGCCCGGTGAAAATCGACGCCGTATGGCCATCACCGCCAACGCCCAGCCACACCAGATCAGGCGGCCAGTGCAAATCTTGCAGCCGTGCATCTGCTGCATTGCCTGCCGCCTTATGATCCGCATTTTCAGTTGCTATGGGCAAAACACGCGCACCTTTGGGCATGAAAGCTCGGGCCAACATCGCAACGTTTGACAAGGGATTATCAACAGCAACCAAACGATCATCCGTGGGGATGATCGTCACATGCTTCCATTTGATCGGCATGGCTGCGAGTTTTTCATAAATGGGCAAAGGCGTTTTGCCGCCAGGCAACGCAATGAGCGCCTGCCCCCGGGCATCTAACGCACTTTCGATGATGAAGCCGACATCCCCCGCGACCGCATCGGCCAGCTCGTCCATGTCGTCATAATCCCACCATTCCGCCTCAATCATGAAAATGCTCCCGTGCAGCGATGCTTTTGATGGTCGATATGGATGGACGCCGCGCAGCGCAAGGCCGTTCCCGCTTGCCCGCTCAGATTTGCGGCGCATTGCAATGCACATATATGCTCAGATTTTCAGCGGCACGCATCCATGCAGGGATGTTCTGAACAGATAGGGCCCTAAGAGTTGCATGGCAAAATCTGGTCGGCCTTGGCTCGGCTGGCATTTGGCCGTCTGCGGCCTGCTGCTGCTCCGAAATTGAGGGGGTTCGTGACGCGACATAATATGTGTTCAATATAAATCATAAAAATGGTCGGGGAGAGAGGATTCGAACCTCCGGCCCCTGCCTCCCGAAGACAGTGCTCTACCAGGCTGAGCTACTCCCCGACGCGTGAATCGGGACTGATCCCGATGAAGGCAGGCGGGCGCCTTAGCGGGCGAAAGCAGATGGTTCAAGGGCACGCAGCGAAAAAGGCATGTTTTGCGTTTTGCGCTCCCCTGTCCCCAAGCAACTTTAGTTGGCGCATGGGGAACCTCGACAGGCGGGCTGGCTTGGCCTAACCGCGGCCATTATCAGTCGCAGCAACAGGGGTGATGGATGCGCGCATTTATTTTTCCGGGCCAGGGCAGCCAATCCGTTGGCATGGGCAAATCCTTGGCAGAGGCAAGCGCAATTGCGCGCGAGGTGTTTGAAGAAGTCAATGAAGCGCTGGGCCAAGATTTGTTCCGGCTTATGACTGAAGGCCCTGAGGATCAGCTGACGCTGACTGAAAATGCACAACCCGCGATTATGGCTAATGCAATTGCCACATTGCGCGTTGCCGAAAAGGAAGGCGGCCTGCGCTTGGCCGATAAGGCCGATTTTGTCGCGGGGCATAGCCTTGGTGAATATAGCGCCCTGTGCGCCGCCGGTGCGTTGGATTTGGCGACAACGGCAAAGCTGCTGAAGCTGCGCGGTCAAGCGATGCAGGCAGCTACACCCGTTGGCACCGGCGCGATGGCGGCCTTGCTGGGTGCGGATATTGAAAAGGCGCAAGCTCTGGCCGATGCCGCAGCGCAAGGCGAGGTTTGCACAGTTGCGAATGATAATGACCCCAGCCAAGTCGTCATTTCGGGCCATAAAGCAGCAATTGAACGCGCTGTAGACCTGGTGAAGGATCATGGCATTAAGCGCGGCGTTTTATTGCCCGTTTCTGCTCCATTCCACTGCCCATTGATGCAACCGGCAGCCGACGCCATGGCTGAGGCGCTGGCACAGGCAAATCTTTCAGCGCCTTTGGTACCTGTTTACGCCAATGTGACCGCCGCTCCGATCGCAGACGCCGCGACCATCAAGCGCCTGCTGGTCGAGCAAGTGACGGGCCGTGTCCGCTGGCGTGAATCCGTCATCGCGATGTTTGAGGCAGGGGTGGCCGATTATGTCGAATTTGGCGGCAAAGTGTTGGCGCCGATGGTCAAACGCTCTGCCCCCGATGCCCAAGCCGTGAGCATCATCACGACGGATGACATCGAAACGCTGATCAAAAGCCTCTGACACAGGCAAAATATTGGAGACATTTATGTTCAACCTCACAGGAATGACCGCATTGGTCACGGGCGCATCGGGCGGCATTGGCTCAGCGATTGCCAAGGCACTGGTCGATCAAGGCGCGAAGGTTGCGTTGTCAGGCACGCGCGAAGAGGCGTTGAAGGCGGTTGCTGCCGAGATTGGCGGCGACACTGTCATTTTGCCATGTAATTTGGGCGATGCAGAGGCGGTAGAGGCCCTCATTCCCGCAGCACTTGAGGCGCTGGGCGGGCAAATTGATATCCTGGTCAACAATGCGGGCGTCACGCGCGATGGCCTCATCTTGCGGATGAAGGATGAAGATTGGTCAGATGTGATCCGGATTAATCTGGAAGCGGCCTTTCGCCTGTGTCGTGCCGCCGCCAAGCCGATGATGAAGGCACGTTTTGGCCGCATTATTTCAGTCACCAGCGTGGTGGGCGTTACCGGAAATCCGGGCCAAGCCAATTATGCAGCATCAAAGGCTGGGATTATCGGCATGTCTAAAAGCTTGGCGCAGGAACTTGCCAGCCGCGGCGTGACTGTCAACTGCATCGCGCCAGGATTCATCTCATCAGCGATGACGGATGTTCTTCCCGATGCGCAGAAGGAAGCCTTGAACGCGCGCATCCCAGCCGGTCATATGGGCGCTGGCGCGGATATCGCGGCGGCGGCTGTGTATCTTGCCAGCCGTGAGGCGGGTTATGTGACGGGCCAGACGCTCCACGTAAATGGCGGAATGGCGATGATTTGAGCCAGTGGCTGAGGGGCGGGGCGGGGTTCATCAACAGGTGAATCAGCCTTATCCTCACCATAAGGCTTGCATCATAAAACAGGGCCGATTAGGGCTTTGCAGGAATATTGCTCACACATGAACGAGAAGGGTTATCCATGAGCGACACCGCGGACCGCGTTAAGAAGATCGTCGTCGAGCACCTCGGCGTCGAAGCCGACAAGGTGACGAACGATGCCAGCTTCATCGACGATCTGGGTGCAGACAGCCTCGACATCGTCGAGCTGGTCATGGCGTTCGAAGAAGAATTCGGCGTCGAAATCCCGGACGATGCTGCAGAAAAGATTTCGACCGTCAAGGACGCGATTTCCTATATCGACAGCCACAAGGGCTGATTTCAGGGCCATACGCCTTGAACGAATCGTTGTTATCGAAGACGGTTTCCGGCGACGTCGGAAGCCGTTTTTGATTCTGGAGCATTGGAGACGCTTATGCGCCGCGTAGTTGTAACTGGTTTGGGCCTTGTGACCCCGCTGGGTGGGGATGTGGAGACAACCTGGGCCAATTTGCTGGCGAGCAAATCGGGCGCTAGCAAAATCACCCGCTTTGATACCACCGACCAGAAATGCCACATCGCGTGCGAAGTGAAGCCAAAGGACCATCCCTTTGGCTTTGATGCTGACAAGCGCGTGGACCACAAAATTCAGCGCCAAGTCGATCCGTTCATTGTCTACGGCATTGATGCTGCCGGCCAAGCGCTCGAAGACGCTGGCCTGACGGACATGGATGATGATCTGAAGATGCGCACGGGCTGTTCAATTGGCTCGGGCATTGGCGGGCTTCCGGGCATTGAAAGCGAATCCATCGTTCTGCACGAAAAAGGCCCGAGCCGCGTCTCCCCGCACTTTGTGCATGGCCGCCTCATCAACCTGATTTCGGGCCAAGTCTCGATCAAATATGGCCTTATGGGCCCCAATCATGCCGTTGTAACTGCCTGCTCTACTGGTGCGCACTCCATTGGTGATGCGGCGCGGATGATCAAAGATGGCGATGCCGACATCATGTTGGCAGGTGGCGCTGAAAGCACCATCAACCCGCTGGGTGTCGCTGGCTTTGCCCAAGCCCGCGCGCTCAATTGCAGCTTTAACGATCGCCCCGAACGGGCCAGTCGCCCTTATGACAAAGACCGCGATGGCTTTGTCATGGGCGAAGGCGCAGGCGTGGTTGTTTTGGAAGAATATGAACACGCCAAGGCACGCGGCGCCAAGATTTACGCTGAAGTGGTGGGTTATGGTCTGTCGGGCGATGCCTATCACGTGACTGCGCCGCACCCTGAAGGTAAGGGCGCTGAGCTTGCGATGCGCATGGCGCTGCGCAAGGCAGGGCTTGCCGCCGGCGACATTGATTATGTGAATGCGCACGGCACATCCACCATGGCCGACACAATTGAACTGGGCGCTGTCAAGCGCGTGCTGGGCGATGATTTGGGTGGCGCCTCAATGAGCAGCACCAAATCTGCCATTGGCCATTTGTTGGGCGGTGCGGGCGCTGTGGAAGCCATTTTCTGCATCCTCGCCATTCGCGATCAAATTGTGCCGCCGACGCTCAATCTCGACAATCCAGACGAAGGCACTGAAGGTGTTGATTTGGTCCCGCATGTCGCAAAGAAGCGCTCGGTAAAGGCCGTTCTGAACAACAGCTTTGGCTTTGGCGGCACCAATGCCAGCTTGGTGATGAAGGCCGTTTAAGCCATGCGCCGTCGCGGCAGCCTGTTTGCGCTGGTTGCCGCCATCGCGGCTTTGGCATGGCTCCTCGCCAGCTGGTCGCTGCCTGGCCCATTAAGCCGCGACCAGGATTTTAATGTGCCGCCAGGGGCGAGCCTGAGCAGCGTCGCCACCCAATTGCAACAGAGCGGCGCGATCCGCAGCGCCACGCTGTTTAAGCTGCGTGCGCGCCTATTTGGCGGCTCTGCGGCGATCAAGGCTGGGCATTTTCTGTTACCCAAGCGCGCCAGCGAAAGCACAATCCTTGATCTGTTACAGGGTGGCAAGGTGCTGCGCCGCGTTGTGACGATCCCCGAAGGGATGCCCTCCATTTTGGTGCATGAACGGCTGATGGCCATGCCCGGGCTGGAAGGCGACATTCCGGTGCCTGCAGAAGGCTCTATTTTGCCCGATACCTATGAGGTGGGCGTGGGCGAAAGTCGGGCTGCAATTGTCGCGCGGATGCAAGCTGAAATGACGGATACGTTGAACGCGCTTTGGGATAAGCGGTCCCCAACCACGTTCGTCAAAACGCCTGAAGAGGCCATCATTTTGGCAGCGATTGTTGAGAAGGAAACTGGCAAGGCCGAAGAGCGCCGTTTGATTGCTGGACTCTATACCAATCGCCTGCGCATCGGCATGCGGCTGCAAGCTGACCCAACCGTGATTTACCCTATCACCAAAGGCAAGCCCTTGGGCCGGCGCATTCTGAAATCAGAATTGCGCGCCAAAAATGGGTATAACACCTATGCGATGTCCGGCTTGCCAATTGGCCCCATCACCAACCCGGGCCGTGCCTCCATTGAGGCTGTGTTGAACCCCGCTTCCACCCAAGATTTGTATTTTGTCGCAGATGGCAGTGGCGGCCATGTCTTTGCCGACACCCTGGCTGAACATAATGCCAATGTCGCGCGCTGGTACAAACTCCGCCGCGCCCGTGGCGAGATGTAATTATTCGCCCACTGGGTGCACCATCTGGCCGGGACCACCCGTCGGCGGCTTCATCAGCAAAATGAGCGGCATGAATATAATCAGCCCCCACATCATCAACTCAAAATCGTCCAAATAGGCAATCATGGCCGCTTGGCGCGTGACCTCTAGGTCAACCATGCGCAATGCGGCTTCGCCCAACACTTGATAGCGATCTGCCGTTGCAGGGTCGATCACAGCCATAGACGAAGAGGTGACATGGCTTGTCAGATCTGAATGGCTGGTTTGCAAATTGCGGGCAAACATTGTCGACATGATCGAAATGCCAACGCTGCTGCCAATGCTCCGCACCAGATAGAGCAAGCCAGACCCATCGGTGCGATAGCGCATGGGCAGTGTTGCAAAAGCCAATTGGTTCATCGGGATGAAGACAAAGCCCATCCCAAAGCCCTGCAACAGCCCCGTCCAGAACACATAGGTCCAATCCATCATCAAGCCCCAATGCGTCATCTGCCATAGGGAAATGATGGTCAGCACAAAGCCTGAGCCCACAATTTTACGAGGATCCACTTTACCCGCCATGCGCGTGGCAATCATCATCGAGATCAAAATGCCTATCCCGCGCGGCGCAAGCAGCATGCCCGTATCGACCACCGTGTACCCGAAAAGGCTTTGCAACATCGGCGGCAACAACGCGAAGACGCCAAACATCATGACACCAATCAGCACCATGAACAGCAATGCGGTGGTAAAATTCCGGTCTGTGACCAGTTCGGTATCGAACATCGGCTTTTTGGTGGTCACTTGATGCACAAAGAAAATCCAGATGGCCGCAATCGCGACAATCGCCTCTAGCCGGATTTCCCAACTGTCGAGCCAATCTTCATGCTGGCCGCGATCCAACAGCAATTGCAGCGTCGCCACCCCAATGGCGAGCGCGCAAAAGCCAAGGCCGTCAAAATAACGCTTGTTAACAGGTCGGCTGGGCAGCAACCACAGCAAGATCAGCACTGCGGGAATGCCAATGGGCAAGTTGATGTAAAAGCACCACCGCCAATCATAGCTTTGGGTCAGCCACCCCCCAATCATCGGGCCAAAAATCGGCGCGACCATGATTCCCATGCCCCACATCGCCATTGCTTTGGGCGCGCGTTCGGGCGGATTGATGTCGAGGAGAATGGATTGCGAGAGCGGCGCGATAAACGCGGCACATACGCCTTGCAGCACACGGAAAATGACCATCTCAGTCAAATTCACCGCAATGCCGCACAGCATAGAGGTGATGATGAAACCAATAACTGCGCCTAAAAATAAGCGGCGCGACCCCAAGCGATCTGCCATCCAACCCGTAATGGGCATGACCACGGCGCCCGCGACAATATAGCTGGTCAGCACCCAAGTGACTGTATCTTGGGTTGCGCCAAGACTGGTCTGCATGTGCGGAATGGCCACATTGGCGATGGTGGAATCCAAAATCTGGATCATCGCCGCGCCCATGATGGCAAGCGTCAGCAACGCCTTATTCTGCACGGGCAGCAAGGGCTTGCCCATGACCGGCGCGGGATAGGCAGGTGCTTTATTTGCTGGCTGTGTCGATGCGGACATGCGTCGAAAGCCCTGCAATCAGCGGACGTGCGGGCTTGCCGTCAATGGCAATCCGCACGGGCACCCGTTGGGTGACCTTCACCCAATTGCCATTGGCATTTTGCGCGGGCAGCACCGAAAATTCAGACCCCGTCCCAGCGCCGATGCTCGCGACATGGCCCTGGAGCCGCATCGAGGGATAAGCATCGAAAGACAGAACCGCCGATTGACCCACTTTCATGTGGTTAAGATCTGTCTCTTTAAAATTGGCTTCCACCCAAGATCCGGTGCGCGCGACAATTGTCAGCGCCGGAAGGCCGGTGACCATCGTCTGGCCGATTTGCAGCCGATCTGCCTGGCTGACAATGCCATCCACAGGCGCACGCACCACCGTGCGGGAGAGATCAAGCAGCGCCTTTTGCTTTTGCACCTGCCCGGCCAAAACTTGCGGATTAACACCAGGCGCCGCAGCCCCCGTCGCAAGCGCGGCGCGCGCCTTTTGCGCATCAGCCTCTGCGGCCGCCAATTGGCTCCGGGCATCGGCCAACGCATGTTCTGCCTGCTGCAAGCGCGCCTTGGTGGTAAAGCCAGATTGCATCAACGCAGATTGGCGCTGATATTCCGCTGTATAAAAAGCAACGGCCTCGCGCGCTTTATCAATGCTTACGCCCCGGCTGTTAAAATCTGCCTCCAGCGTGGTCACGCGCACCTGCGCCTGTGCAATCGTCGCGTCAGCCTGTGCAGCGGCAATGCGATACGGCGCGGGATCAATCCGGAAGAGGATTTGGCCGGCTTTGACGGGCTGGTTTTCACGCACCAGCACTTCAACAATTTTGCCTGTCACTTCGGCCGCAACTGAAACCTTATCTTGTTGGACATAGGCGTTGTCGGTTGAGACGTAATGATCATTTGCCACATAATAAGCACCGCCTGCCGCCAGCAGCAGCAGCGGGACGGAAATCATCAGCACAGGGCGCAGCCAAGGGCGTTGGACGCCCTGCGCGTGATGCACCTGATGGGCGCTGCCCTGGTCCCCAGAAATATGCGGGTCGCGATCAGCCATGAACTCTCATCTCCTGCGGCGCACGCCGCGATAAATTGGTGCGCACCCGGGCCAGCGCGCGAATAAGGCCCTCTTGCTCTGCGCTGGACAATCCCGCCATCGCATCCTCAAAAAGGCCAAGCGCCAAGGGGCGCATATCTTCCAAAAGCCGACGTGCATGATCGGTCAAAAATAATCGCCATGCGCGCCGATCAGCAGGGTCGGCCCGGCGCTCGACCAGATCCGCCTCCTGCAACCGATCAACCATACGGCACAGCGTGATAGGCTCCACCTCGATCAGCTCAGCAAGGCCACCTTGATTAATCCCCTCATGCCGGCGCAACATCGTCAACACACGCCATTGTGGGCGCGAGACGCCAATATCGCGCGCTCGCTCATCAAAGGCGCGACGCAACAAATGCGACACGTCTGCGATAAGCGCACCAAGATTATCGGTTTCAGACATAACCACGCATAATATAGCAGTGCTTATTATTTTTCAAGCCTGCCGGTGCGCCGTTTTTTTGGCGTTTTATGCGCTGCCCCTTATTGGGACACTTGAGAGAGTTAAAAGTCCCCCGGCCGCGGCGTGGGGGGTCAATCAATGCGCCGCGACCGAGTGGATCACATCTGGTCGATCAAGCGGCCTTTGCCGATGCGACCAATTGGGAAATTTCATCGATCAATTTGAGACGTTGTTTCTTCAAGTCTTCTGCGTGCGCGTCCGAGGCGGGTTCAACCTCTGCCTCAATGCGATGTATCTCGCGGTTCACATCATGATATCGGTCTGCCAAGGCTGCAAAATGCGCGTTGGTGGTTTTCAACTCATGAAGAATATCATACGCATCGGGAAATTCGTCGCGCAGTTCGTGGGGCGTGTGGCTCATTGGTCTGCATCGCCCTTCAAAGCATCAGTAATGGAACACACCATCAGGATGGCGGCGAAGGCTGCGGCGGCAATCATGGCGCCCAGCACGGGTGCTTGCATAAGATAGGGTGACATGGCTTTTCCTCCTCTTCGAGTTGCCCTCAATTTGGAGCGCCGCGCCACGACCGTCCTTGATTTGCATCAAATGAACGACTTGCGACTGCGAAAGAAAA
>JAGWVG010000008.1 GCA_018970965.1 Alphaproteobacteria bacterium
ACGCGTATCCAGGATAATGCCGAGGCCAAGGCCCGCCAATAGGGCCAGAAGAATGATGGTTGCTTTGGACATGCTTGTTTTCCCCGTTCAGCGCGGTGATACACGCCTGATAAGGAGAGGCAAATATGACCAATGCGTTGTGCGCCCGTCTGGGTATTGAATTTCCATTATTCGCGTTCAGCCATTGCCGCGATGTTGTGGCGGCGGTTTCAAAAGCCGGGGGTTTTGGCGTGCTGGGCGCAACAGCGTTCAACCCCGAAGAGCTTGAAGTCGAGCTGCAGTGGATCGACGCGCATGTCGATGGCAAGCCTTATGGTATTGATGTGCTGATCCCCGAAAACCTCAGCGTGAAGCATGAGAAAGATCTGACATCAAAAAAGCTCGCCGAGCGCATTCCCCACCAGCACAAAGAATTTGTCGATCAGCTGCTGAAGTCGCACGGTGTTGATCCGGCTGGCGATCATGCGCGCGCGCGGACCGAAGATGCGCCCCCTCCATTTTGGCCAGACGAAGCGATGGAACTGCTGCGCGTAGCGTTCAACCATCCCATTCGCATGATTGTGAATGCTCTGGGTGTTCCGCCGCAAGAGATGATTGAAATGGGCCGTGCGCATAATGTGCCCGTGGGGGCTTTGGCAGGCGCGAAAGAACATGCGTTGCGCCTCGCGGAGGCCGGCTGCGACGTCATTGTGGCGCAAGGTGGCGAGGCGGGCGGCCATTGCGGCGAAGTCTCTACATTGGTGCTGATTCCAGAAGTGGTTCGCGCATTGGAGGCTGCGGGCCATGATGTGCCTGTGCTGGCAGCGGGGGGCATTATGACAGGCGCGCAGATGGCTGCGTGCATGACAATGGGTGCCGCAGGCGCGTGGACTGGTTCGGTTTGGCTGGCCACGACAGAAAGTGAATGCTCGCAGATTTTCCGCGAAAAAATGGTTGCCGCCCGCTCGCGCGATACCGTGCGCTCAAAGGGGCGGACAGGCAAATATTCGCGCCAGCTTGTCTCGGCTTGGACTGAGGCTTGGGAAGGGCCCGACAGCCCCGGCGCGCTGCCGATGCCAATGCAATCACTGATTGCTGAACCCGCTATCCATAAGGCCACCAAATCCGCCGAAGGCGGCAATGTGCAAGCGGTGCCGCTTGTCACTTATTTTGTCGGCCAGGGTGTTGGGTTGGTCGAAAACATCGTTTCCGCGCGGTCTGTGGTGCAGGATTTTATGGAAGATTATGCCGCAGCGGTGGATCGGTTGAATGCCTCAATTGGCTAAGCATGGGCATTGCGCCCTTGACGCTAGGGCCTATATCCAACTGCAATAAATTCGCCTTTCAGAAAGCCTTTTAATGTCCACTTATGAAGCCCGCCTGTCTGCCCTTCGCGTGCAATTAAAGTCTGACCGCTTGGATGGCTTTGTTGTTCCGATTTGCGATGAGCATATGTCAGAATATGTGGGCGCCTATGCGCAGCGTTTGGCCTGGCTGACGGGCTTTGGCGGTTCTGCTGGGTCGGCGGTTGTTTTGTCTGAAGAAGCGGCGATTTTTGTTGATGGCCGTTACACCATCCAAGTCCGCGAACAGGTGGATGGGGCCATTTGGTCCTACCAGTCCACGCTGGAAACAAGCGTTTCAGAATGGCTGGGCGCACATGCTCCGGCAGGGGCGCGGATTGGCTATGATCCTTGGTTGCACACAAAGGCATGGGTCGAAGCGGCAACCAAGGCGCTCGCCGCCAAAGGCGCGAAACTTGTAGCAGTCGAGCGTAACCCGATTGATGTGGTGTGGCAGGATCAGCCCGCCCCATCTGATGCCAAGCTGAAAGTGCTGGAGGATCAATATACCGGGCGCAGCTCTGCGGAAAAGCGCGCTGATGTGGCGGATTGGCTGGCTGCTCAAAATCTGGATGCAGCCATTATCAGCGCGCTTGATTCCGTTGCATGGACCTTCAATGTCCGCGGCAGCGATGTCGAGCGTACGCCCGTTGCCTTGTCCTTTGCGGTGCTCAACCGGGATGGCACGGCGGACCTTTATGTTGACCCCGCAAAAATGGACGAATCGGTTGCTCAGCATCTGGGCAATGCGGTGCGGGTGCATGATCGTGCCGCCTTTACGCCCGCTTTGGCGGCTATGGCGGGCAAGCGTGTTGCCGTAGACCCAGAACGCGCCGTTGCTGCCATTTTTGCGCGGTTGTCAGAAGGTGGGGCACAGATTGTTGAAGCGCGTGACCCGACCATTTTGCCCAAGGCCATTAAGAATGCAGTGGAGCAAGCTGGGCACCGTGCCGCGCAAAAGCGCGACGGCGCGGCGCTTAGCAATTTCCTTCATTGGATGTCCGTCGAAGCCCCCAAAGGCGGGCTGACCGAATTGTCTGCTGCGGCGCAATTAGAGGCATTTCGTAAAGCGACGGGCAAGCTTGTTGACCTCTCTTTTGATACCATTTCGGGCGCAGGGCCGAATGCGGCGCTCTGCCACTATAAGGTCGATGAGAAGAGCAATCGGTCAATTGAACCGAGCAGCATCTATCTGGTGGATTCGGGCGGCCAATATTTGGATGGCACAACGGATGTGACGCGGACCATTTGGGTTGGGCCGGGTGATCCGACGGCTGAAATGAAAGATCGGTTCACGCGGGTGCTGAAAGGCCATATCGCCTTGGCGCGGGCTGTATTCCCACTTGGCACACGCGGCAGCCAGTTAGACACTTTGGCGCGCATGTATTTGTGGGAGGCTGGTGTCGATTATGCGCATGGCACTGGCCATGGCGTAGGCGCGTTTCTTTCGGTTCATGAAGGACCACAGCGGATTGCGAAAAGCGCAGGTGGGCAAGCAGGAACTGAGGAGGTTCTGCTGCCGGGCATGATCCTCTCGAACGAGCCCGGCTATTACAAAACCGATGGCTTTGGCATTCGCACGGAAAATCTGATTCTGGTTGAAGAGCGGCAGATTGCCGGCGCAGAAGGCCAATATTTGGGCTTCGAGACATTGACTTTTGCGCCAATTGATCGCGCCTTGGTGGATATCCAACTGATGACCGCGGATGAGATCCGCTGGTGGGATGCATATCACGCCCAAGTGCTTGCGATCGTCGGCCCCCAGCTGGAGGGCGCGGCGCAGGCGTGGGTGCAGCACGCCTGTCGCCCACTGCAGGCGGATTAAGAGGGGCTTTGGTTGGAGGATTCGCCCGCAGGAGATGCGGGCGCATCGCCCTTCGGAGCTTTGCGTTTGCGTAAATTGGCGCGCAGTGCTTCGGCAAGGCGCTGGGCGCGTTCGGGATTATTCTTGCTCATTTCCGCTCCATTTGGCGTGATGTGCTTGACCCGTCCATAGCTTTTGTCCATAGGCGCGCGTCATTGCGGTTCGCCAGACGCGAAATCGCATCGTGCATGGTCACGCTGCTGTAGCTCAGTGGTAGAGCACTCCCTTGGTAAGGGAGAGGCCGCGAGTTCAATCCTCGCCAGCAGCACCATTCCTCTTTTCATGATGTTGACCGCCGCGACTCCTGTCGCCAAGAGACGGTTTATGCGTTTCTTTTCTGACAATGCCGCCAGCGTCCATCCTGCTGTGCTTGAAGCGATATCCCGGGCCAATCGCGTTGATACAGCTTATGATGGCGATGCGATCAGCCGATCGCTTGATTCTCTTTTATCCCAAGTCTTTGAAACCGATGTGACGGCGGTTTGGATTGCCACGGGCACAGCTGCCAATTCAATTGCGCTGGCAAGCCTTTGCCCGCCTTATGGCAGTGTGCTGTGCCATAAGGATGCGCATATTCAGAATGATGAATGCGGCGCGCCTGAATTTTACACTCATGGTGCCAAGCTGGCGCTGATTGAAGGCGATGGCGCAAAAATAACGGCAGAGGCGCTGCGCCAAAAGCTCGCAGCAACCCCGGGTGGCGTGCATTGGGCACAGCCCCACGCGCTCTCCATTACCAATGCGACTGAATATGGCCGGGTGTATACGCCCGAAGAAGTGGCGGCATTGGGTGAAATCGCACGGGCGCATGGATTGGGGTTCCATATGGATGGCGCCCGCTTTGCCAATGCGATGGTGACTTTGGGCTGCGCGCCTGCTGACGTCACTTGGCGTGCGGGGGTGGATGTGCTCTCGTTCGGTTTCACTAAAAACGGTGGCATGTCCGCCGAATGTCTTGTCTATTTTGACAAAGCCAAAGCCGCAGGTGTGGTAGAACGCCGCAAGCGCGCTGGGCATTTATTGTCCAAGGGGCGGTATCTGGCGGCACAAATTGTGGCGCTGATTGAAAATGACGTTTGGCTGGAAAATGCCCGCGCTGCCAATGCAGGTGCGCAACAGCTGGCCCGGGCCTGCGCTGGCCGCCTGCTCCATCCGGTTGAGGCGAATGAGGTCTTTGCGCGAATGACACCCGATGAGGCGGCGCAGCTCAGGGCGCAGGGTTTTGACTTTTATGATTGGGCAGAGGGCGAAGTGCGCTTTGTTGTCAGTTGGGACCAGCCAGAGGCAGAAATTGCGGCCTTTTCAGCTGCGATTGCCGCTTTGTGACTGATCGGCAAGCACAGCCAAGTTTTCTGAGCCCGCGGGTTCTTATTCCCTTCACGATCATTACCTTGATCTGGGGGTCAACTTGGTTTGTCATTCGCAGCCAAATTGCAGAAGTGCCGTCCAGCTGGTCGGTCACCTACCGCTTTTTGCTGGGTGGGCTTGCAATGCTGGCGGCAGCCAAGCTCAACGGCCAGCGCATCGCTTTCACGCGGGCTGAATTGGCTTTTGCGGGCTTGATAGGCAGCCTGCAATTCACGATGAACTTCAACCTTGTTTACGAGGCAGAACATCATGTGACGTCGGGCCTGGTTGCAGTGGTTTTTGCCTTGTTGGTTGTGCCCAATGCCCTGTTGGGGCGGATTTTCTTGGGTAATGAATTTAGCCGCCGCTTTGTCTTCGGCTCTGCCTTTGCAATGTTGGGGGTGGCGCTGCTTTTTCTGCACGAAGTGCGGGCTGATCCTTCAAGCGCCAGCGAGACCTTGCTTGGCGTTGGCCTGACCATTGCTGCCGTTCTGACGGCCTCAGTGGCCAATGTCATGCAAGCGACTGAGCGTGCCCGGCGCCTGCCCATGATGAGCCTCATCGGCTATTCTATGTTGTTTGGCACCAGCATGAATGCCCTTTTTTCATGGGCCACAATCGGCCCGCCGGTTATTGGCAAGAGCCTCGGCTTCTTCTTGGGGCTTGGCTATTTGGCGATTGCGGCCAGCGCCGTCACCTTCACGCTTTATTTCGGGCTAATCCGGCTGATTGGACCCGGAAGGGCAGGCTTCTCCAATGTCCTCATCCCCGTTGTGGCGATGACGATTTCAACTTTGTTTGAAGGCTATCGCTGGGTGCCGCTGACAATGGCCGGCGGGGCTATCGTGCTGATTGGGATGATGATCGCTTTGGCGCCTGCCCGTCAGCCAGCTGCATAACAGGCCGCCAGTCCAAGACGATAATCTGCATAGCGCGGGTGCCATCCCAAAAGGCGCTTGGCCTTGCCATTCGCCACACGGCGGTTCTCAGCATAAAAAGCTCGCGCCATGGGCGTCAGGCCCGCCTCCTCGATGGAGTTGAGTGGCGGATAGGGGCAACCCAACAGATCGCAGCCAAATTCAACAACAGCATTTTGGCTACAAGGCCGGTCATCCGCGAGGTTATAGACGCCAGCTGGGCCGTTAAAGCCTGCAATCACGCCCGATACGATATCTTCAACGTGGATCCGGCTAAACACTTGGTCTGCCAGATCAATGCGATGTGCCTTGCCCTCTTTTATGCGATCGAGAACCGATCGGCCCGGGCCATAAATGCCAGGCAGGCGAAATACGCGCGCGCCAAGCGCCTGCCAATCTAGATCAGCATCATTGCGGCTGCCGCGCCGCCCTTTGATCGGCGCGCTTTCATCCACCCATGCGCCGCCTGTGTCGCCATAAACGCCGGTGGAGGAAAGATAACCAACCCAACTGCCATTTTCTGCGGCCGCACGCACGGCATCACCATAAGGCTGCAAAACAGGGTCGCCATCGACCAGCGGCGGGACGGAAGAAAGGATGTGCGTTGCGCCCTGCAACCCCAGCCGCACCGAGGCGGCATCATCAAATGCAATGCTGCCGGATGATCCCGTGGAAATAATTGACCACCCCTGCTTGCCCAAATCACGGGCAATATGGCTGGCGGTATATCCAAGGCCGAAGATGAAAAGGCGGAGCATCCGCCGCGGATGCCCCGCTTTATCAAAGGGTTCAACCCCTTTCAGCTCGGCCCGGTAGTGACCTGCTCCCAATATGATGCTGTGGCGCCTGGGTGGAGCCTGCTGAGATAATGCGGCGCCCATCTGTTCCTGCCATGTGTCGGGGGCCGCATTATCTCAATCGCTGATGTTGCTTTCGCACGGCTTTGCCCTTAGGCGCGCTTGCACGTTTTTGCGCCAATAGGATCAGATCTTCATGACCAAGCCTCATGCCGCCGATATCAACCGCGTTGTTCTTGCCTATTCGGGTGGGCTCGACACGAGCGTGATCTTGAAATGGCTGCAACAAACCTATCAGTGCGAAGTCGTCACCTTCACGGCCGATCTGGGCCAGGGGGAAGAAATTGAACCCGCTCGCCAAAAGGCGCGCCAAGCGGGCGTGAAAGAAGAACATATCTTTATCGAAGATGTGCGCGAAGAATTTGTCCGCGATTTCGTTTTCCCGATGATGCGCGCCAATGCGTTGTATGAAGGGCTGTATTTGCTCGGCACCTCGATCGCCCGGCCGCTGATTGCCAAGCGCCAAATCGAGATTGCGAAACAGGTCGGCGCAGATGCCGTGAGCCATGGCGCCACAGGCAAAGGCAATGATCAGGTGCGCTTCGAACTGGGCTATTATGCGCTCAACCCCGACATCAAAGTCATCGCGCCGTGGCGCGAATGGGATTTGACCAGCCGGACACGCTTGATTGAATTTGCGGAACAGCATCAAATCACCATCCCGCGCGATAAACGCGGCGAAAGCCCGTTTTCGACGGATGCCAACCTTCTCCACACTTCGTCTGAGGGCAAGGTGTTGGAAGATCCGTGGGAAGAAGTCCCGGATTATGTCTATTCGCGCACCGACCATCCGGAACAAGCGCCCGACACGCCCGAGTTCATTACAGTGGATTTTGAGCGCGGCGATGCCGTGGCCATTAATGGCGAAGGCATGTCGCCCGCCACGCTGCTTGCCAAGCTGAATGACTATGGCAAGCGCCATGGCATTGGCCGGTTAGATCTGGTGGAAAACCGCTTTGTCGGCATGAAGTCGCGCGGCATGTATGAAACACCGGGTGGCACCATTTTGCATCTTGCGCATCGCGGGATTGAACAAATCACGCTGGATCGGGGGGCTGCGCATCTTAAAGATAAGCTGATGCCCGAATATGCGGAGTTGATTTACAATGGCTTCTGGTTCTCGCCTGAGCGTGAGATGCTGCAAGCCGCAATTGACCACAGCCAGCATCACGTGACGGGCACGGTTCGCCTGAAGCTGTATAAGGGTGGTGTGCATGTGGTGGGCCGTAAATCGCCCATGTCGCTTTATTCTGAAAAGATTGTGACCTTTGAGGATGATGCCGGCGCATATGACCAGCGCGATGCACAGGGCTTTATCAAGCTCAACGCGCTGCGCCTGCGCTTGTTAGGGCGTCGCGGGGGTCTTTGAGCGCGCCTGCGCTGACACCTGATCCTGCAGCGGGCTGGTGGACCAAGCCAGCCCTGCTGATGGCCCTTATCCTCCTGTCTGGGGCGCCGCTTTGGTGGCCTGGCATTCCGCCACTTACTGATCTGCTGGGCCATATGGGGCGCTATGCTGTGCAGTTAGATGCCGGGCACTCGCCGCATCTGGCGCGCTGGTATAATTTTGAGTGGCACTGGATTGGGAATTTAGGTGTTGATCTGCTTGTGCAGGTGTTCGGGCCATTTTTTGGGGTCGAAGTAGCGACTAAGCTAGTTGCAATTCTCATCCCTATGCTCACGGTCGCGGGCTTCCTCGCGGTCGCGCGCGAAGTGCATGGTCAGGTGCCGCCCACGGCCTTTTTCGCGCTTGCTTTGGCCTATAGCTACCCATTTCTCTGGGGTTTTGTGAATTTTACTCTGTCGATGGCACTGGCCTTTCTGGCCTTTGCGTTTTGGCTGCGGTTGGGCCGATTGGGGCGCTTGCGTCTGCGCTTTGCGCTGTTTCTGCCGCTGTCGCTGCTGCTTTGGACCGCGCACATGTACGGCTGGGCAACGTTAGCTGTGTTGGCGGCCAGTGCCGAGCTAACGCAAAACAACATCTTCTCACGCCAATGGGCGCGCGCATTGTGGTCGACTGCGCGGCGCTGTGCATGTCTTTTGCCGCCGCTGGTTCCCATGGCTCTCCAATTCAGCGCCGGGGGCGCGGGCGGGCAGCCTTGGGGCCGTGTCTGGTTTAATGTGGATCTGAAATCGCGTTGGGTTTTGAGCATATTTCGGGATCGTTGGGAGTGGTTTGATACAGCCAGCCTTGGTCTTTTGGCGGCTGTGCTTGCGGTTGCCCTTGTGCGCAAAGCTGCCCTGGCGCGGCCGCTGGTTCTGGCAGCATCTCTCCTCTTGGGTCTTTATCTGCTCATTCCGCATAGTCTTTTGGGGTCCGCTTATGCCGATATGCGTCTTGCCCCTTATGGTCTGGCGGTTGCTCTGCTTGCGATTGGGCAGCCCCGAGGCCGGGCAGGTCTTTGGGCAGGTGCTGCCCTGGCTTTTTTCGGCCTTCGGTTAATGGGTACGGCGCTAAGCGCCTATGATTATGACCAAAGCTATCGCCAGGAATTGGCGGCGCTGGATCACCTTCCGATGGGCGCACGCTTGCTGTCTCTTGTTGGTCGGCCCTGCCATGAAGATTGGTCGGTGCATCGGCTCGATCATCTGCCAAGCGTGGCGCTGGTTCGCAGGCACGCATTTGCCAATGATCAGTGGGATGCCCAAGGCGCTCAACTGATTTCCGTGCGCTATGGGGCGGCAGGGCTGTTCCAAAGCGATCCCAGCCAATTTGTGGTGCAGCCACGCTGCGCACGAAGAGAACGCCGGGCTTTTCCAGATGCCATCGCCCAGTTCCCGCGGGATGCCTTTGATTATGTCTGGATTATCCAGCAGCCCGACACTCCGGTGGAAATGGAGGGCCTCCAGCGCATCTGGCAAAATGGCCGAAGTGCGCTCTACCGTGTCGTCAGGACAAAATAGCCACCAGCGAGACGCCTGCGGGCAATGGAACGCGGCCGACCAAATGACGTTCAAGCCCGAACACACGGGTCAACAGTGCATTGATGGCTGGCGAGGGCATTTGATCATCGCTGGTCTTCTTGCCCATTGCCTTGCCAATGATCCGCGCGGCAGCGGCCACTGGGAAGAGCAAGCTGTTGAAATGGTTGAGCAACTCAATCTTCAGACCTGCTTGCTGTGCGACCTTGGCTAAGCCGGGTTTTGTGTAGCGGCGGTGGTGGTGGTGCGCGACATCGTGCGCGCTCCACATCCAAGGATTGGCTGGGACAGTAAGCAGAATTTTACCGCCGGGTTTCAACTTGTGCTTGATATGCGTCAGCGAGGCCAAATCATCGCCGATATGTTCCAGCACATCGAGCAAGGCGATCATATCATAGCTGCCATCGGCAATGCCGGTCAGCTCAGGAAGCGGGGCTGTCAGGATGGGCCGGCCCAAACGCTGTTCAGCAAGCGCGCGTGCGCCTTCGTCAATTTCAATAGCGTCGACCTGTCCAAAGCGACCCAGCATGTCGAAATTATGGCCCGTGCCGCAGCCAATTTCGAGGATTTTGGCGGATTTTCCGAGATTGATGTGGGTTGCAATCAGGCCACTTAAAATGCGGCGCCGGGCAACATACCACCAATGCGTGGCGTCATGTTGCGCCATCCGGTCATAAACGTCGCGATCCATCTTACTTCTTTCCCGCCGTCCCGGTCAGCTCATCATCCGACAGGCCAATGCTGTCGCGCACGATGTAAAGCGGGCGTTGTTTGGTTTCCATCATGATGCGGCCAACATATTCGCCCAATATGCCCAGCGACAAAAGCTGCAAGCCACCGAAAAACAGCACGGCCACCATCAGGGATGCATAACCCGCAACAGCAATGCCAAAAATCAACACCTTGGTGATGATGAACAGGGCGTAGAGGAAGGAGAGGGCCGCCACGCATGCGCCAACATAGGTCCAAATTCTAAGGGGCGCTGTGGAGGAAGATGTGATGCCATCCAGCGCCAGCGTCCAAAGCTTCCAAGGGCGGAACTTCGTGGTCCCCAACATCCGTTCGGCGCGCACATATTCCACAGAGGTCGCCTTAAAGCCGCTCCACGCGAAAAGCCCCTTCATAAAGCGATTACGCTCCGGCAGCGCCCGCAGTACATCGACCACGCGGCGATCCAGCAAACGAAAATCTCCGGCATGATCGGGGATTTTGTCGGAGCTCAGCATATTATGGATTTTATAATAGAGGTCTGCTGACCATCTTTTGGCCAAGCTGTCCGTCGTGCGATCCTTGCGCACACCATAGACCATATCATAGCCTGCGCGCCATTTGGCGATCATATCGGCCAACACTTCGGGTGGATCTTGCAAATCCACATCCATCGGCACAACCGCAGCACCGCGGGCATGGTCCAGCCCAGCGGAAAGCGCGGCCTCTTTGCCAAAGTTGCGCGAAAGAGAAATGGCGCGGACATTGCGGTTTGCCACATGTGCAGCCGCGATGGCCGCCATGCTCTGATCGGTGCTGCCATCATCAATGAAGAGAATTTCGTAAGACTGCGCTGCCGGATCAGTCAAAGCGGCGATCACCGCACTCACGCGGCGCACAAAATCAGGAATGGCGTCTTCCTCATCCTTCACCGGCACGATGATGGATAAAATGGGGGGCACACCTGCGGTCATGTTCATCGATCTCAAAACCCTGTTTGGGGCTCGGATAGCAGAGACTTGGTCATCCGAATACCCAGCGACGGTTGAGCGTGAAAGTCAGGACTGGCGTGACAAAAACAATGGGCAAAATAGGCCACCAAGTGGGGCCACCCAATTGCTTCACCAACAACCAGACGAAAAACTGGTTGGCGCCAAAGCCCAAGCCGTTGGTCAATAAGAACCGCACAGAACGGATGTGGACGTTGTCGCGCGCGCCATGCCCGCGAAAGCTGACCCGACTGTGTGAGATATAGCCAATGCCCGTGAACACGACGTAAACGAGCGTGAGCGACACCATCGGGTCGACATGAAGCACATCGGCAATCGCCCAATAGCTGCCCGCCACACACAAAGTCAGCGCCAGCCCGACAATGCCGAACCGGATGACTTGCCACAGAATTTGAGCCTTCTCGTGTGTGCTTTGCTTGGTCACAATTGGCCTTCTTGCCCTTTCGCGCAGAGCCTTTAAGGCTCTTGGGCAGACATGCAAACGCCCAATCGATCTTTTGAAACACATTGGTTGCGCAGCCTGGTAGGACTGTGGCTGGTGTTGGCAGCTGTGATGCTGGCCTATCGCTGGCAGAACATTCATTTCCTTATCTTGGCGGATACCGATGATAATCTGCGTTTGGCGCAGGTGAAGGCATGGTTAGGCGGCCAAAACTGGTATGATCTGCGCCAGTATAAGCTCGATCCTCCCGGCGGGGCTGACATCCACTGGTCGCGCCTTCCCGACTTACCTATTGCTGCGATTATAACTTTTCTGTCGCCTTTTCTCGGCACATTAATGGCAGAAAAGGCGGCAATTGGGCTGGCACCCTTGCTGCCATTGGGGCTGGCGCTCTGGGCTCTCGGCCTCACGGCTCGGCGCCTTGTCCATCCTCTGGCATGGCTGTTTGCCACTGGCCTGCTGGTCTGTGCGCCTTCGGCCATGGGCATGTTTTTGCCAATGCGCATCGACCATCATGGCTGGCAATTGGCCTTTCTCGCACTGGCGTTGGCGGGCCTTGCAGATCCACAGCGGCGACGCGGCGGGCTGACCACAGGTGTGGTGACCGCACTCTCGGTCTCTGTCGGTTTGGAAATGCTGCCTTATCTTGCGCTTTGTGGCGGCCTTATTGGTCTGCGCTGGGTGGTGGACGAGGGGCAGGCGCTCCGTCTCAGGGCTTATGCAGCCGCCCTCGGCTTGGAGGCTGGGCTTGGCTATCTCGTCTTTGCTTCTTACGCCAATCGCGCGCCGCGCTGCGATGCGCTGACGCCTGTCTGGCTATCCACGTTCGTGCTGGCGGGTGCGCTGATGCTGGCCCTCAGCTTTCTTCGCGCACGTGCCTGGACGGTGCGGCTGGTGACAGGCGCCCTTGCTGGGGGCGCGGTTGCCGCCTTCTTCGCGCTCGCTTGGCCGCAATGTTTGGCGCGGCCAGAAGGCATTTCCGATACCCTGTACCGCTTGTGGTTCGTCAACATCATGGAAGTTCGCCCGCTTTATGCGCATGGATTGAAGACTGCGCTGCCAGCGGCCGCTTTGCCCAGCATTGGTCTTGTGGGTGCGCTCTGGGCCTGTGGGCGCGCACAGGGCGCCGCGCGCGTGCTTTGGCTGCAATTTGTGGCGCTGGGGCTGATGTCTTTTGCAATGCTGTTCTGGCAGTTCCGCGCGGCGCCGGCGGCGCAAATACTGGCACTGCCGGGGGCGACTGCTTTGGCGTGGATCATTTTGCCTCGATTGGCGCGCAGTCGGGCACTGGCGGTTCGACTTGTGGGCCTGCCGGCTGCAGCGCTGATGGTTACCGGCTTAATCGTGCATCCTTTATTGGCTGTGATGCCAGATAAAGTCAGCACCAGCCCAGCGCGTGTGAAGGCGCGGCAGGCGTCTGCCGCCTGCACCACGCTCAGCGCCCTGCGGCCCATTGCCCAGCAACCGCCGGGCATTGTGTTCACCTTTGTCGATTTGTCGCCGAGGTTGATTGCAATGACACCGCATAAAGCCATTGCAGGCCCATATCACCGCAATGGCGATGCAATTTTGGATGTGTTTCATGTTTTTCGCGGCACGCCAGATGCCGCACGGCAGATTATGGCTCGCCACGGCGCGACCTATCTGCTCATCTGCCCAAATATGGCAGAAGGCGGCAATCACCGTCGTGCAGCCCCCAAGGGCTTTTTAGCGCAGCTTGAGAAAGGACAAGTTCCCGCATGGCTGACGCCTGTGGACTTGCCGGCTAAATCCCCCTTAAAAATGTGGAAGATTACGCCTGCCCCTTAAGCCGGTATGCTCTTGGTCTCTCGGTGAGGTGGGGGTTTCTGTTGCCCGGCACCCCCGGGCCGCTGGTTTCTGCTTCTGTTGCCCGGCGCAGTCCGTGCCGCGTTCTATTTGGGTAACTTTAAGCCACGAAGGCCCTTAGTTACGCAGCCAGAGCAAGTGCTTCGTTATCGTTGGCACTTATAGGTTTTGAACGGTTTTACGGCGCATTCAGGCCGAGCGAAAACACCGTCTTTCAATACACGTCGATCCTAGTTCGGCCCCATCAGAGACCCCGATTGCACGGGGATTATGGTGGAGCCGCCGGGTACCGCCCCCGGGTCCGCTGCATCTATTACACGGCACAATTTATCGCCATAGCTGGGCGAACCCAGCCCTTTGGATATAGGCAGCCTGCACGGATATTCCAAGCCCATGGCAGCAAGGTGCTACGATTTCTGGAAAACTCTTTGCAGCAGGCCTTGTTCTAATCTCTACTTGCCACTAGGGTGATTAAATGCTCACTCAACGCTCTCGATATGGCCTGCGCGCCATGCTGCTTTTAGCGCGAGAGCCTGCCGGCGCGGCGCCGGTGCCCATGAGCCGTATTGCCCAAGAAGGCGTAATTCCGCGCAAGTTTCTGGAAATCATCTTGGCAGATCTGAAAAAGGCCAAGCTGGTGGTCAGCACTCGGGGCAAGCAGGGCGGCTTCCATTTGGCACGCCCCGCCAGTCTGATTTCTTTTGGCGATATCATCCGCGTGATTGAAGGGCCCTTGGCGCTCGTCCCCTGCGTTAGCCGAACGGCGTATAAGCGCTGCAAGGACTGCCGCGATGAAGAGACGTGCGAAATCCGCCGTGCGATGATGATCGTGCGTGATGATACGGCACGCATTCTTGATGGCACCAGCCTTGCGGCCGCCGTCGTTGGGGATTTTACAGTCTAAGGCCGCTCAGGCCGCCAGCAGCGGCGCGGCGCACATTCGATTGTCCACCACGTCTTCGGCTTGCGTCAGGTCCAGCTGATAGGTGACGGCCAGGACTTCGCCTTGCCGCGCCTTTGATGCGCGGGGCACTGCATGCCCAGTGCGGGCAAATCCCAATTTGCGCAGCACATGGCCTGATGCGGGGTTGTCAATGAAATGTGCGGCACCCAGCCTTGGTAAGCGCAACGTATGACGCGCCATGGAAACGACGGCGCGTCCCGCTTCGGTCGCAAAGCCGAGGCCCCAATAGGCTGGAGAAATCCAGAACCCTAGTTCAGTTCCGCTGTCCGCCGTGTTGAGGCCAATGCCGCCAATCAAACGCGGCTTGCCTGCCGTGCGCAGAAAAATGAGCGCGCGTGGGGTGTCTGGCTGCTGTGGCGCTTCTAAAAATTGGACAGCATCGTCCACGCCATAGGGCCAAGGCACTTGGGTAAGCATCTGCGCCACTTGCGGATGGGCAATGGCATCGGTCAGCGCAGGGGCGTCATCCGCCCAACCGGGTCTTAATAACAGGCGCTCTGTTCTCGCGAACATCGGGTGTCTCCTTCAATCACCCCTTTAACCGCCAGATATGACGGCTTGGGGACATGTGCCGGTCCCGATGCGCAACCATGTGTTACCATCGGGATAAAATGGGTGAAGGGAGAGCAAAGAAAAAGGGAGCCGGACCGCCTTGGGGTGGTCCCGTCTCCCTTCTTGTCCGTCTAGGCCGGACTGTCGGGCCACCCCAGGGGCGACCCGATATCGGATCGCCGATTATTCGGCCGCAATTGCCATTGCGTCGACAGATACATATTTGCGGCCTTGGCGGCCGTCATGGAAGCGCACGCGGCCACCCGAGGTGGCAAACAGCGTGTGATCCTTGCCCAGGCCGACATTCACGCCCGGATAGACGCGTGTGCCGCGCTGACGCACGATGATGTTGCCGGCAACGACAGTTTCGCCACCGAATTTCTTAACGCCAAGACGACGGCCCGCAGAGTCGCGACCGTTGCGAGACGAACCACCTGCTTTTTTATGTGCCATGGTTCAAAACTCCTTACTTGGCCGCAGCGGCTTTTTTAGCCGCGGGCTTTTTGGCGGGCTTGGCTTCAGCTGCAGCCTCGACGGGCGCGGCTTCTGCCTTTTTCGGGGCAGCCTTTTTGGCATCACCCACAGCGAGGATCTTCAGAACCGTCAGGCTCTGACGATGACCGTTGCGACGACGGTAGTTATGACGGCGACGCTTCTTGAAGACGATGACCTTGTCACCGCGGCCCTGCGTCAGGATCTCAGCCGACACGGTCAGACCGGCCGTCGGCTTCACTTCGCCTGCGTCGCTCGCAAAGAGGACGTCGTTAAGCGTCACCTTGTCACCCGCTTCACCAGCGAGCTTCTCGACAACGATCTTGTCTCCGGCGGCGACGCGGTACTGCTTGCCGCCTGTGCGCACGATTGCGAACATGGCTATACATCACTTCTTCTAAAAGCTTCGAAACCGCGCAAAAAACATCGCCAAAGGCACTGCCTCGGCGCGGAAGCAGGCTCGCTAGAACCCTGACATGATTCTGTCAACCATTGCTGCGCCCTTTTTCCTGCGAATTGGGCGCATGGCGCGTTAGTGACGCAGTTCGCGCTTCAACACATAGCGCCCATCGCGAAACTCGCTGAACATCTGGCGAACTTCAGGATGGTCGACCGGGCCTTCTTCGTCATCTGGCAGCAAATTCTGTTGGCTCACATAGGCCACATAGCTGGTTTCACCATTTTCGGCGAGCAGATGATAAAAGGGTTGGTCCTTGGCGGGACGAATCTCTTCCGGAATCGATTCGTACCATTCATCGCTGTTTGCGAAGACCGGGTCGATGTCGAACACCACGCCGCGAAAGGCGAAAACCCGGTGCCGAACGACCTCACCGATGCCAAAGCGCGCATGTGAGATGGACGGGGGTTCGATACCAAAGAGGCTGGATGACGACATGTTCATGACACTAAATCTAGTGTCTCCGGCAATAATCGCAAGCGCCCGCTTGCACTCCCCGCGCCCCTCGGCTAAGCGCCCCCCTTCCAACGGCCGGGCAGGCACTTCACGCTTGCACATGTCCTCTGCGGAGAGGTGGCTGAGTGGTCGAAAGCACCGCACTCGAAATGCGGCGTACGGGCAACTGTACCGAGGGTTCGAATCCCTCCCTCTCCGCCACATATCTCCAAAATTTTACGCCCGTTGCATGGCTGCGTAGCCGTAAGAGCTGTTGGGCGCTTACGTGCAGAAGCAACCCATCAAAATACTATGACTTGACCCAACTCCGATAGCCGGGCAGGTGGGCCGGCATGACAGAAATGACCGTAAGCCAAGCCGTCCTCTCGCGCCGTTCGATCCGCGCGTTTACCTCTGAAGCTGTGCCCTTTGATGTGTTGCACCGGGTGATGGATAAGGCGCGTTGGGCGCCATCGGGCTGTAATTTTCAGCCATGGGAGGCGACGATTGTGACGGGTGCTCCCCTCGCTGAACTTCAGCAAAAAATGCTGGCGTCGCCGATGCAGGACCCGCCCGAATATTCATGGTCAGATCCAGAAGTCATTCCGGAATGCAAAGCGCGCCTGCAACAAGTGGGTGCGGCGATGTACCAAGCTATGGGCATTGGACGGTCGGACAGCGATGCTCGGAACGATTTTGTGCGCAACAATGTGCTGTCCTTCAATGCGCCGGCTGTGCTGCTGTGCTATTTTGACCGTCGCATGGGCTCGCCCCAATGGTCCGATGTTGGCATGTGGCTTCAGACCATCATGTTGTTGCTGCGTGAAGAGGGGCTGGATTCCTGCCCGCAGGAATTTCTCGCCATGCACGCGAAACTGATCAAAGAGTTTATCGGTGTCTCGGACGAAACACATATTTTCTTCTGCGGCATTGCCATCGGCTATCGAGATGAATCAGCCGCCGTCAACGCGTTTGCGCGCGAGCGTGAGCCTGTTGAGGGCAATATCCGCTTTCTTGGTTTCTGAGAAATGAGAAAGCAGGTCTGATGAGACCTGCTCTTCTCTTCTTTCGACGCGTGATGTCTTAAAAAACAGGTCAATTGGCCTGCTCGGCAGCGTTGTTGAGTTTATGCGGTGTTCTGAAAGAAGCGCGACACTTCATCAGCGACAAAGTCGGGCCGTTCTTCTGGAATCCAGTGACCACTATTGGTGGCGATGCCACCACGCGCATTTCTGGCCACACGCTGCCAGCTCTCTA
>JAGWVG010000206.1 GCA_018970965.1 Alphaproteobacteria bacterium
ATATGAAAATTTATCGCACGCCCGATGCACGCTTCGCCGATTTGCCCGATTGGCCTTATGCGCCGCGCTATCACCAAATTACGCCTGAGCTGCGGCTTCATTATGTCGACGAAGGGTCAAAGGATGCGCCTGTCATCTTGATGATGCATGGCGAGCCGACTTGGGGCTATCTTTACCGACACATGATCGGGCCGATGGTGAAGGCTGGATATCGCGTTGTTGTGCCTGATTTGATTGGCTTTGGTCGGTCTGACAAACCCGTAGATCGCAAGGTGTTTACCTATGCGCAGCATGTGGCTTGGATGCGCGATTGGATTGAAGCGCTGGACCTCAGCAATATCACGCTGGCCTGCCAGGATTGGGGCTCGCTGATTGGCTTGCGCTTGGCCGCAGAAATACAGGAGCGGTTCGCCGCCATCGTGCTTGCCAATGGCGGGCTGCCTGCAGGCAATGTCGATGCTCGCGCCTTTCGCATTTGGCGCGCCTTTTCCCGCTATAGCCCGCTCTTCCCCATTGCGCGGATCATTCAGGCGGGCACCAAGCGGCGCTTTTCACCGGCCGAATTTGCAGCCTATGACGCACCCTTTGCGACGCGAGCATCCAAGGCGGCGGCGCGCATCTTCCCCAGCCTCGTCCCCGTAGATGACACCAACCCCGCCGTGCCCGATCAGCACGCTGCTTGGGCTGTATTTGAAGCCTGGGAGAAGCCCTTTCTCTGCGCCTTTAGCGATGGCGACCCAATTACCCGTGGGGGTGATGCCCAGTTTTTAGAGCGCGTGCCTGGCACCAAAGGCCAACCGCATCGCACGCTGAAGGGCGGCCATTTTATTCAGGAAGATGATCCAGAGGGGTTTGTTGCAGCCTTGCTGGCAGTCGCCCCCAAGGCCAAGCCCGCAACCAGCACAAAGGGCAAAACAGGAAAAGCCTAACGCTGCTTGTGGCGGGCTTCTGCTTCAGCCTCAGCGGCGCGCAAAATCATGAGGAGATCATCGGGGTTCACATCGATGATCTCTTCATAATGTGCCAAGGCAGCTCGCACATCTTCTGCTGTGATATCGCGATTGGCAACGGGTGGCGTGGGCGCTGCACGGTGCGGATAGCTGTGGTGCGTGGCCTTATGGAACAGCCAAGCAAGGCCGACCAAAATAGCTGAGTTCAACGCCACCGGGACCAGCGCATAATGGAAGCCTGCGGCATGAATAGCCGGGCCGCCAATCACCGCGGTCAAGGCAACTGCGCCGCCGGGCGGATGGAGGCAGCGCAGCAAGGCCATCGCCCCAATGGCCGTCGCCACCGCAAGGCCGGCCGCTAAATTGGGGTCGGGCGCGAGATGGTAGAGCGCGACGCCCGCGGTCGCCGACATCAAATTGCCACCAATGACTGGCCAAGGCTGTGCCAATGGGCTGGCTGGAAGTGCAAAGACCAACACCGCCGATGCCCCGATGGGCGCGATTAAAAAGGGCAGGCTCGCAGGGGCATCCCCCAACCAAAGGCGGCAAATTAGGCTGGTAATCCCAATGCCGAACAGCGCGCCCAGCATTGCTCGGACCCAGCCCAGCGCCGGGGCAGAACCAAATTGTCGCGGCAGAAAAAACGTCTTCACGCGCCCAGCAGTTACAGAAAATGAAACACACAGCAATGGTTTGTGGGATCTGCGCTGGCCAAAGCTGCCATTCCTTGCCATCTTGCCCGCATGGAACGCAGTGATGAACCTCGCCTCTCGGCTTTTTTCAAACGATTGGGGCCGGGATTAATCACCGGCGCTGCAGATGATGATCCCTCCGGTATTGGCACGCACAGCCAAGTGGGCGCGGAATTTGGATATAGTCTGGCTTGGACATTCATATTCTCCTTCCCGCTGATGGTGGTTATCCAAGAAGTCGCCGCGCAAATTGGGCGCGTGACGGGCAAGGGCATCGCTGCCAATGTCCGCACCCATTATTCACGCGGTTTATTATTTGCGATCGTCTCGCTTTTGCTGATCGCCAATATCATTAATCTGGGCGCGGATTTGAGCGCGATGGGCGCGGCGTTGCAATTGCTGACAGGCGGCAATGCGGGGCTTTACACAATCGCTTTTGGCATCATCTGCGTCGTGCTTGAAGTGGTCTTACCCTATGCCCGTTATGCCAATATTCTCAAATGGACGACGCTGTCATTGTTCACATATGTGGCCGTGGTTTTGGTGGCGGGCGTACCTTGGGGTGAAGCCGTCAGAGGCCTAATCTTGCCCGAAATTGAATGGACGCCTGCTTATGCGACCGCGCTGGTCGCCATTTTGGGAACAACCATCAGCCCTTATCTTTTTTTCTGGCAGGCCGCGCAGGAAATTGAAGAGCAGCATCGCCACCATGCCAAACCGTTATTCCGCACGCCGGCCAATGCCGGGCCAGAATTGCGCCGCATACGCATTGATACACTGACCGGCATGGCATTTAGCTCGCTCATCTCGCTGGCCATCGTCTTTGCGACGGCCGCCACGCTTCACGCCAATGGCATAACTGATATTCAGACATCGTCACAGGCAGCAGAAGCTCTGCGGCCAATTGCGGGCGATCTTGCCTTTGCGTTATTTGCTTTGGGGATTGTGGGAACAGGCATTTTAGCAGTGCCCGTTCTGGCAGGCTCTGCCGCCTATGCGATTACGGAAATGATGGGCCGATCAGGCAGCCTCGCCGCGCGGCCCATGCAGGCCAAATTCTTTTACGGCGCCATTGCTGGGACTACTTTGGTCGGCGGGCTTATCAATATGGGCGGGATTGATCCTGCCAAGGCGCTCTATTGGGCGGCTGTCGTCAATGGCATTTTGGCAGCACCCCTAATGGTCGTCATGATGCTGATTGTCCGCAACAAAAAGGCGATGGGGGATTTGGTTCTCCCCCATCGCGCAACCCTTTGGGGTTGGGCAGCGACCGCCGTGATGGCAGCGGCGACCGCTATATTCTTTTGGTTCCTCTTTTTCCCCAGCTGATGCTGGCTGAGATCAGGCCGCCAGCGCTTGATCTTGAGCGGCAGGCAGACGGATAAGATAATCAAAGGCCGACAGCGCCGCCTTAGACCCTTCCCCCATGGCAATGATAATTTGCTTATAGGGCGTCGTCGTTACATCACCTGCCGCGAAGATACCGGGCACATTGGTCTGCCCCTTGGCATCAACTTCAATTTCACCCCGCGGGCTTAAGGAGAGCGTATCCTTCAGCCATTCGCTATTGGGGACGAGGCCAATTTGCACAAAAATACCCTCAAGCGGAAGGTGAACCACCTCTTCAGTCGTCCGGTCCTGATAGCTCAGGCCCGTCACTTTCTCGCCATCGCCATGCACTTCGGTGGTCAGCGCCGACACGATGACGCGCACATTGGGCAAGCTATGCAGCTTGGCCTGCAAAACGGCATCGGCGCGCAACTGGCTATCAAACTCAATCAACGTGACTTCTGAAACGATGCCCGCCAAATCAATTGCAGCCTCAACGCCAGAATTGCCTCCGCCAATCACGGCCACGCGCTTGCCTTTAAACAACGGCCCATCGCAGTGCGGGCAATAAGCCACGCCTTTGTTGCGATATTGGTCTTCCCCCGGCACATTCATCTGCCGCCAGCG
>JAGWVG010000207.1 GCA_018970965.1 Alphaproteobacteria bacterium
ATATCGAGCACGCCATGCTTGCCATTGGCCATGAAAAATTCCAGGCCCAACTTGATCCCGCCAACATGATTTTTGACCTTGGAAACCAAGGCTTTGGCCTGTTCAAAATCAGGTGTGTCGATGGCGACAAAAATCGGGCTGCTCATAAAACCCCCGGTGGCACGGCGATAGGCGCAGCGGAAGGGGGAATCGTACCCTTTTCCCGATTTTCAGTATCTGCCGGAGATAATAATGCACGTGTTTCTGCCAATTGCCGCTCCATTTGACTGATCCGCCGCTGCATCGACCAGCGCGTTGCGCGATGTAGAATGAAATAAGGCAAAAAGCCCAGAATAAGGGCCGCAAAAATCGGTATGGGCAGATAAGTTTCCAAAACCAGCCCGCTCCACAATGTTATGGTGATTGGCGTCCAATTGCTGACGGTGAAAACGGCGAGCAGCACGGCAGTCGCAACCCAAAAGATGGTTTTTAAAAACTGCATGTCCGGTTCTGCTCCTTCAATAGATCGCAGATTAGGCGCAGTTTGATGCTTTTGCGAGTCCGCGTGACACAATCTCGCGTCGGAGGCTGGCAATAAGATCGCCCACATTGCTGAGGCGGGGGTCTTCTTCATCTAAGATGGCCGTGAACACATCGCCCTTGATGCTGTCAATCTCGGCTTGGGGAAGCGGGTTTGCGAGTGTTGAGTTTACAATATCCACGAGGCGATCTGCCCCATGTAACCGGCCCCACAGATAATCATTTTCCCGGTATTTGCGGCTGAAAAATGCGCCAAAGCTGTTGAGTTCAATGCCTTTTAGAGTGGCCGCTGCTCCGCCAGTGCGGATGGCATGCGCATCATCTGGTGAAATTCGATCCACACGTATGGGGTTGAATTCGTCAAGGCCTTCGCCCTGCAACATCGGCAATGTCGCGATGTCGAAATAGGGAAAGCCCAGATAACTTAGGAGCAAAGGCCGGCGCTGCGCTTTGGGGCATTTGGCAAAGGCTGCAGCCAATGCGGCGTCAATTTTCGCATCCATTTGCGACAAGGCCTGTCGTGCAGCGATGCTGTCCAAAAAGGCCTCAGCAGTGCCAATAGACATATCTTTATAAGCCGACAGATTCTGAAGATCGATAAAATCGCCCAGGCCATCATAAACCGCAGTTCTTAAGGGGTGTACATCGGCTTCGTTGACGCTGCCCTGGTCAACCAGCTCGGTCATTTGTCGTGCCAAAAAACGGAGGCGGCGGATGCGAAAGCCTAAGTCTAATTGCTGGAAGAATAATGTTGCCGCTTTATTTTGACGTGGGCCAGCGGCTGTAATCTGATCTGCCTTTCGGCTGCGGACGGCGCGCCACAAATCTTCTCGGAATGTGTCAGCCGCGCTTTCATCCATCGCCCCGATGCGCGCAGCAAGGTCGGCAAGGCCGTCCACCATCGCTGAAAGTTTGAGATGCGCGTAAGCTGCATAGGCATATCCAGCATTCAGGCTGGCGCCCTGATGCGCTTTCGCGCGCCATTGCGCGAGCCGCCGCGCATTGGGCGCGTCGAGGAAAAATGTATGACCAAATAATGCTTGAATATGGGCCTCTACTTCGGGGCCAAGCGCATCGACAATGTGCTGCAACCTGCGGATACGAAGCGAGCGGGCGTGAAGTGTTTCCAAATTGTCGCGGATGGGCTGTTCGCGCGGCAAATCTGACAAAGAGCCTAAGATCGCCGAGAAAAAGCCGGGCCCTTCACCTTGTTCAGGTCGCGAAATGCTAATGGCGCGAATACCGGGTTTGGGATCAATAAACACAAAGCGGCGGTCGACCTCGCGGCGGGCTGGTCGATCGGGTAACGCATCAATCGCGGCTCGGAATGGCGCGTTTGCCAAAACCGAGCCATCAACCAGCGCCAGATTTTCTATGTTGGCGCCTGCATGGGGAGAAATTTGCGCAATAAACTGGTTTCTATCGTCCCAGCTGGCGCTCCGGGCAGCAACGAGTTTGTCAATTTCCTGGACGTGCAAAGGCGGGAAGGCGCCGGGAAAGCTGGAGGTTGCCCGCGCGGCAAATGTAAGAGAGGCAAGGCTGCCGAGTGTTTGATCTTGGCTGTGGTCGTGCCGAAAGCGCAGAATAAGCCGGTGTTCTTGTTCGGTCACCTCTGAGGGGGAGTTGAGGCCCAGTTTTTCGGCATGACCCTTAAAATCGGTCACAGTGACCGCCAAATCTAAGGGCTGATCGTCTGGCAAAAGGGGGGCATCGACAGGGCCATTGGCCATCGCGGTAAGTGCATCCAAGATAAGGCCCGACATCTGCAGCCCGCCAAAAGGGGGCTCAAACCAGCGTGCCCGCACAAATCGGCTAAGTTTGGCACGCACTTCTTCGCGCGCTTCGACGCTCACCGTGCTGTCGACAGTCCCGCCCGGACGGCGCGTGAAGAACCAAGCAATCGGTGCCGCCCAAAATTTTGTAAGTTTGCCAATGGGCCTTGCGTCGGGATCAAGCAGAATATCAGCATCCGCTTTGTCCAGCCAAAGATCGGTTAAGGGTTCAAGCGATTGTCCGTGCGCAATGGCTTGGGCCAAAAAAATCCCATTAATCCCACCCGCGCTGGCACCTGTTACAATATCAGTCAGGACACGCAGCTTTAAATCATTGCGCTGTTCAATGCGCTCAAACAGGCTTTTGTAAACAGTCTCTGATGGCAATAAATTTTTGCTGCCGGCATGAAAGGCGCGGCTCGCACGTGTCAGCTTCCAAATTTCTTTGGTGATGCCATGCATATACACGGCAAGGCTGATGCCGCCGTAGCAAATAAGCGCCAGTCTAAGTTCTTTTTCTCGCACGCGTACATGATAGGGATTTGCGCTGAATTGTCGAGCAATGGCGATAATGCAGCCGCAATTGACCGACATGATTATGACGCCTATGTTCTTCTTTCGTTCGATTTTTAGGGAAGTCCAATGGCGCGGGTCCAAAAACGCTATGTGTGCCAAAATTGCGGCAGCGTCAGCGCCAAATGGGCGGGGCAGTGCGTTGATTGTTCTGAATGGAACTGCATTGTGGAAGATGCAGGCGCTGCCGTGACCCCGTTCAAAGCCAAGCACGATCTGCAAGGGGGCGGGCAGTGGATCGACCTTGTCGGGCTTGATAGCGATGTGCGCCTGCCGGACCGGATGCCCGTTGGCATAACAGAGCTTGATCGGGCCTTGGGTGGCGGCTTTGTTGCTGGTTCGGCGACTTTGATTGGCGGTGATCCTGGCGTTGGAAAATCTACCTTATTGCTTCAGGCCGCCGCACGCCTGGCCGAGCAAGGCAGGGCCGTCGCCTATATTTCGGGCGAAGAAGCGTCGGATCAGGTGCGCTTGCGTGCGCAGCGTTTGGGCCTAGGGCGCGCGCCAGTGCAATTGGGTGCTGCGACGTCGGTGCGCGATATTTTGACAACGCTGAGCGCCGGCACACCGCCAGCTTTGGCGATTATTGATTCGATCCAGACAATGCACAGCGACTTGATTGAAGGCGCACCCGGCACCGTCAGCCAGGTGCGCGCATCGGCACAAGAGCTGATCCGCTTTGCCAAAGAACGCGGCACGGCAATTGTCCTTGTCGG
>JAGWVG010000208.1 GCA_018970965.1 Alphaproteobacteria bacterium
CTGCGCGTTCTACCAATGGCAGGCCAAGTCGATATTGGCCCCTTTGGCTGTGAACTTGTGCCGCTGGCGCATTCCATCCCAGAAATGAGCGCCGTGTTGATCCACACGCCCTATGGACGAATTTTCCATACAGGCGATTGGAAGCTGGATGATGCGCCTGTCACTGGGGTGCCCAGCACTGAAGATCGGCTGAAAGCCATTGGCGACGCGGGCGTATTGGCGCTGGTATGTGATTCCACCAATGTGTTTAACGCCAATCCCAGTGGGACCGAGGGCAGCGTTTATCCCGGCCTTTTGGAGCATGTTCAGGCTGCAAAGGGCCGTGTTGTTGTCACCAGCTTTGCGTCTAACGCAGCGCGCTTGCAGACTTTGGCGCGCGTCGCGAAGGAAAGCGGCCGCAAATTATGTCTTGCAGGCCGGTCGCTGCACCGCATCCTCACAGTCGCGCAAGCCAATGGCTATTTGACCGATTTGCCCGAATTGGTGGATATGGAGGCGGTGGACGGCCTGCGCCGCAATGAAGTGCTGGTGATTGCAACTGGCGGGCAGGGGGAGCCGCGCGCCGCCTTAGGCCGGATTGCGGATGGTAGCCACCCGATCAAATTGGATGAGGGGGATACAGTGATCTTCTCGTCCCGTCAGATTCCCGGCAATGAAATGGCGATTGGCCGGGTGATGAACCAACTGGCGCGCGCCAATGTGCGGATGGTGACGGAAAAACAGGGCCATGTGCATGTCTCTGGACACCCCGCGCGGCCAGAGCTCGCGACGCTCTATGGCTGGCTGCGGCCGCAAATTCTGGTGCCTGTGCATGGCGAGCGGCGGCATATGGCAGAACAAGCGCGCTTTGGCCTGTCGCAGGGCATTCCCCAGGCGATTGTCCAATCCAATGGCGATGTTGTTCGGTTGGCCCCCAATGGTCCGGAAATCATTGGGCAAGAGCGGACCGGACGATTGATTTTGGATGGCGATGTTATCCTGCCTGCTGATGGCACAACGATGAATGAGCGTCGCAAGCTCTCAAACAATGGCTTAATTTCGGTTGCTGTTGCACTGGATAATGCCGGACGTTTGGTTGCGGACCCGTCGTGCCGCTTGCTCGGTGTGCCAGTGGAAGAAGACAAGGCCGATTTTCTTGAAGAAGCATCGACAGCAGCGGCAAAAGCGGCCGTCGCGGGTGAGCGGGATGAAAACCGCCTGCGCGAGGCCATTCGCTTGGCGGTGCGTCGCGTTGCGACCAACTGGACTGGCAAAAAACCGATTGTCGAAGTGCATTTGATGCGCGAAAGGGCCGCCTCATGAAGTGGACATCCATCCTCGCCATTTATTGCTTATTCTGGGTGATGAGCGCGTTTGTGGTCATGCCCTTTTTCGTGCGGACATCGGAAGAGGAGGGGCAACCCCTCATCCCCGGTCAGGCAGAAAGCGCGCCGCATAAATTCCGCCCCGGTGCAATTGCACTGTGGACCACGGCGCTCTCCGCCCTCATTTTTGGCTTATACTACGCCAATTACGTCAATGGTTGGCTTAGCGCGTCAGATTTCGATTTTACGCGCTAAGGCGTAAGTGCTTAACGCCGCAGTCGCTCAATTGATTGGGCCAAGGTGACGTAGAGCTTGCCGGCATCGGATGAGAGCAGCGTTACGCTGAACACATCGCCATCGCGCGTTGCCATCACATTACGCAGCATTGATTCAAAATCATGAATGTACTGGTTCACCTGCGTTTGGAAGCCGTCATCATCTGCGTAGAGCCGACGAATTTCGCGTGCTTCGGTCGCGCTGGTTAGCTTCACCGCTTGGCGCGTGAAAATACCCCGCTCACCGCGCAGATAAGCACCCCAGGCGGCTTCAGTCACTTCGGTCGATAGAATGCGGCTGACATTAATTGCGCTGTTGTTGAGCGCCTCGACCAACCGGCCCATGCGCCGCGCAAATTGCGCTGTATCGCCGCGCACGGCGGCATCCTTTGCAGCGCCAATCTGATCTTCCAGCCCCAAAGCCGCGGCACTGATCTGCGCGACTTCGGTGTTAAGATCTGCTGTTGCCTGACGGGCCGCCGCAATGGCTTGCTCGGCGCGCTGGGCGATCAGTGCCATTTGCTCTTCGACCGGACCAGAAAGCGCGGCTTCGAGCGCCTCACGGGCTTGGCTGCCCATCTTCGCCGCGGCCTCTGGCACCACATGGTCCAGCGCGGTGCGGGCATGGTCTGCCGCTTGATTGGCTGTGTCGCGGATACGCAGCAGCGCATCAATAAGCTGTGGCGCGGCGGTGCCCGTCAGCGCGCGGGCTTGCTCTTCAATAGCATCCAACTCACGCGCCAGAGTATCGGCCGTGGACCGGCTTTGCTCCAGTGCTGCGCCGGCATTTTCAACCATCTTGCCAATCAGGTCACGCTGTTCGCTGACCAAGGCTTCGGCATCGCGTAAGCGATCCAGTGCCGCAGAAGACGCGGTTTCCAGAGCTGTAATATCGGGCATGGCGGCGCGCGCCAATTGACGGCTGGCAGATGCGGTTTCCTGCAAGCGCTTGTGGGCGAGCGGCAATGTCTCATCAATTTCACGTACCGAAGCATCCAGCGCGGTCAACAGCGTTTCAGCTTGCTCAATCAGCCCGCCAGCAGATTTGCCGCCTTGGTCCAGCGCGCTTGCCAGCCGTTCAGCTTGCTGCTTCAATTTGTCGAGCGCCACCGCTGCACGACCCGTGCTGTCCGAAGATTGTGTGGCAAGACCATCCAATCGACTTTCCAGATCGCTAATTTCCGTCGTCAGGCGCGCCAATTGCGTCCGACTTGCTTCATCTTGTGCGGCAAAAATTTGGCTAACTGTCTCAATCCGCTCTGCGATAATCGCCACGCGCTGGGCCACGGCTTCGGTTGCCTGTTCCCCTGAGGCAGCGATGGTCGCATGGCCTTGTTCAATCAAAGACACAGTGGCTTCGCCTTGTGCCTCTAAGTCTGCGCGTGCATTGGCCAGGGCGGTCGCCGCGCGTGACAAGGCGGCATCAACAGCACTGATGGTCGCGTCAGAGGCTTCTTCGATGCGCGCGGCTGCAATGCGCGTCATATCATCAAGGCTGGCCACCCGTTCTGCCAAGCGCTGGGCAGAGCGCGAGGCAATGTCATCGGCATTGCGGCCGCGTTCTGCAAGCACCGCCAATTGTGCAGACAATTCATTGGCCGCGCTCATGGCGGTGTCGCCTGTTGTGTCGAGCAATTCGGCCATGCGGCTGACTTCGGCATGCGCGCGTGGCATGTCGGTCAGCAGACCATTCATATCGGACCGCGCCGATGTTGTGCGTGTTTCCAGCGCGGCTGCGTGGCGGTTGATCGTGTCCATTTGGCCTTGCAGCGCCTGAGCTGCTTCAACCAAGCGATCTGCGGTTTCATCGCCAATCGAAGCCATCATATTCGCCTCATCCGCCAAGGCGACGCGATGTGCATCCAACCGCCGTTGAATATCGCCTAATGTGGCGGATAAGCGCGCTTCTTCGCGCCGTAATTTGTTGACGAGTGCAGTGTAACGATTGATTTCACCAGCACTCGACCGCGCATAAAGCGCCCAAAGCAGTGCAATCAAC